>CAZUWN010000085.1:0-2284 GCA_964624105.1 uncultured Candidatus Planktophila sp.
CGTCAGATCGAATCAAAGACGATGTCTAAGTTGCGCCACCCATCACGTAGCCAAGTTCTGCGCGACTACCTAGATTAAATCGATCTAAAAGGTCTAATAATCAAATGCGAGTTAAAGGATTTGTTTCTCTTTTAACTGCGTTATTGATTACCTCTGTTCTACCTCAAGTAGCTAATGCTGCCGACCTGCCATCTTTTGAGATCAAAAGTGTGTCATCGACCATGATTGATCCGGGGGATACGGTCACTTGGAAAATTCAGGTGAATCTGATTCCGGGTTGGACAAAGGGGTTAACCCTGAACCTAATCGACCCGTCCGGCCAAGTACGGCAGATCTATACCTTGGTTGATAACGCTTATGATGTTAAAGAGAAAAAGAGCGTTGAAACCCTCCTGTCCTTAAAAACAAATGAATACGACTTAGCAGGTAAATACCGACTTAATTTTGGCTACATAACAAATGTAACTGAAGTATTTTATTACGATCCAATAAATGGTAAAGAGTATGCCGGTAAAGGCACGAATAGCACTGCGCAGAATATGAGCCAATTTGATTTTACAATTCGTGATGCAGGTTCAGGAAAGCAAAAAACCCCGCAGTTTATTGAGTCAATTGGCTTTTCCAAGTCACAGATCAATCCTGGGGCAAGTGCAAAGTTAGAATTAAAGACGTCAGGCACGGGCTCACTAGTTAGTACAAATGTCTGGCTCACTACTCCAGATGGAACTATGAGCATTTATTGCGACGCCTCTAACTTAGGAAATTCAAGTTCGTGCCAAGGAGTTTCAAGTTCCAACGGTAAGTATGAGTTTTCCATGCCGGTATGGACTGCCGGAGACAGTAGTCCTGGAACTTATAAAATCAACAAAGTCTTGTTGCATTACCGAAACGGTGACCCGTCATCTTCTGGCAATGACACCGCTAACTGGGGTGGCTATGTCTATTATGAAGAGTCTGAAGTATTAAATAACGGAGTCAAGTCTCAATTGCTTAGCAAATTCCCTCAAACTGGTTTGAGCTTCACATTGCTAGATGCTGGTCAAGGTTTAACCCAAGCACCAGTCTGGACAGAACTGGTTTGGAAGAAGAACAGCGTTAAGGCTGGAACTACCGCAACCCTGATAGTGACAGCAAACGGTTTCAATCGAAATCTTGTAGATATTTCAGTCCCAATACTGACCACGTTGGGCGGGAAAAATGAATTTGTATATACAAATCAGAGTGGTCAAGCGACTGAAGTCAGACAAATTAAACCAGCTGTAAGCAAAACAATGCTGCCAGCAGTCCAAACTGGCTCTTTCGAAGTTGATGTTTATGTGCCCAGAAATGCAAAGCCTGGCACTTATGCCATTGGCCAGATATCTTTATTAAGCACCACTTGTTCGCTTTCCACCATGAAAGATATTTATACAAATAGTCCAGTTAACAATCAGAATTGCCAAAGTTGGCCTAATGGCAGCCGCACCACGTTTTATATGGGTAACTTGAGTAAAGATTTCGGCTCTTCTTCAGTTAACACCAAACAATGGAATGGGTATGTAAACCCTTTAGCAGCGCAAATGGAAGTTACGGCTGCCGCTCCACTTGAAGCGCCTAAGTTAGAAGAAGTTGATGTTGGCCCTTCTGCGATCGAATATCGCTATCAATATTCAAGCGATCAAACCTGTTCGGGTTCTGCAAGTGCCGGAGATTTAGTCGATGATAAGACGTTAAAAGATAAATACTGGACGCTCAAGGTAAATAATTTGAAACCGGACTCTGCCATTTCGTTGAAGCTGATATGTACAGATGCTGCTGGAGCCAAAGCCGAAAGTTCCATTGACTCTAGAACTTCTAAACCAATTCCACCGGCATCGCCAAAGTTAACCTTAGATTCTGTAACCACGAATTCAGCCACATTCACTATTGGCATTCGTGAAGACTTCAAGTACACAGTCAAGTCAGAGTCGGGTGAAGCTCAGATTTTGGGAAATAAGGAGAGTGGTTACAAAGTTCAAGTCACTGGGCTAAAGCCAGGCATAAAGACAAATCTTGTAGCAACCATCACTGATTCTTATGGCCAAAGTACTTCTACAGAGCCACTCTATTTTTCAGCAGAATTGCCAGCCAAACCTTCCAAACCAGAATTGCTCGTTGGAAAGTTAAGCACTACTCGAGTTGAATTCAAATATGAGAAATTGGCTAATTTAGATTATGAACTTACTGTTTCTGAGGGTGATGTAAGTGATATTCGTGGTTCAGTTACCGTTTCTGGCTTAACTCCAAATACAAAAATTACTGCTTC
>CAZUWN010000085.1:2384-4072 GCA_964624105.1 uncultured Candidatus Planktophila sp.
ATCCAAGTCACCTTAATAATGAACGATGCATATGGACAATTGAAGTATTCAGATTCTTATTCTTATACGACTGCTGCAGCTCCGAAGACTGCAACTAAAACTTCGATTACCTGCATCAAGGGAAAGACCAGCAAAGTGATCACTGCAGTCAAGCCAACTTGCCCATCTGGCTACACCAAGAAGTGAGTACTCTCAGAACATGACAAACCCACAAGCTTTTATTAATCCAGCTAGTGGTTCAATCAGACTGACTGGTGAAGTCGACTTTATCGATGCCGAAGGTAAAGTGATTGAAAGTATCGATGCGCCAAAGTTATGTGGCTGTGGTTTATCTAAAGATAAACCTCGCTGCGATGGATCGCATAAAGAATATATAAAACTATTTGCTGAAGCTTTACGTAACGCTCGTGAATTAGTTAAGCCCTGTATGTCATTTGCGCCGATGGCTAAGAAAGCCCACGATATCCGCGAGAACGAGCTGGCCTACCGCATAGAAGCCGGTGAAACGCTAGTAGGCGTGAAGGTTGGGGGAGCACTCGATTCTGCTAACAGCGCTGAACCAACTTCAGTAATGATCTTTGGTTATTTAACTGATGCCATGGCCTTAACTGATTCAATCAAGACCGCTAATTACATATATCCACGCGCTGAAGCTGAAGTGGTATTTAAGATTAGCAAAGAGATTTCTACAGAAATTCATCCTTCCGAAGTATTAGATTATGTAAGCCATGTTGCAGCAGGTTTTGAGATCTTTGATTATCGCTATGGCCAGGCTCAGATTTATGCAAACGATGCGATCGCCGATAATGCCGGTTCTGCCGCTTACGTTTATAGCCATTGGGTTGCAGCACATGAAGCGAACTTAGAGAATTTAACGGCGCAAGTTTTTGCAAATGATGCTGAGATAGAAACTGCGCCACTAACTGCTATCCGCGGAAATCCTTGGCTCGCACTTGTTTTGCTTTCAAAAGTTTTAGTTGAAAGCGGCGTTAAGTTGCCAGCAGGTTCAATCGTATTTAGTGGATCTGCAACTAAAGCGATTCATTTAGCGGCAGGAAATAACTACGCTCTTGATATAAAAGGTTTAGGGCGAGTAGAACTAAAAGCTATTTAGTTAGAAGAGACGTCGACTAATTTGTCGGTCTCATCTTGAATCTTCGCTGAAACTTGCTTTAGCTTTTCAGCGTATTCCTTGCCGTGGTGACCACAGAAAAGTAGTTCGCCACCAGATAACAAAACCGCGCGCACATAAGCCTGGGCACCACAGCGATCGCAACGATCAACCGCATTAAGAGGGGTTGTTTCGAGGATTAGCTGATCGGTCATGTTCTCTCCATTCGGTAACTTCTTCGTCTAGGAGAATAGCAAACCACACCTTGGTTATATCCCGCTTGTTAAAATAAATATTAATTCGCTCATTACCTGTTAATTCACTGAAAATTGAGCGATAAATTCACTATTTGAGACCCCCTCGGCGCGCTTAACGGGTGAAATCCCAGGTCGCAGATAATCTTCACCCCCGTGGCTACTAATGAAGAAGGCGTGCAAGATTCCTATACCGCCAAAGATCTAGCCGTACTAGAGGGCCTCGACGCCGTTCGTAAGCGCCCAGGTATGTATATCGGTTCAACTGATTCACGTGGCTTAATGCACTGTCTCTGGGAAATTATCGATAACGCAGTTGATGA
>CAZUWN010000086.1:0-4007 GCA_964624105.1 uncultured Candidatus Planktophila sp.
AAAACTAGAACAAAGTCATTTTCAGTACCGTGGCCATAGGTTGCAATCATGATTTGGCTATTCTATTTCCTGCAAGATTATTTCCAGCCGAGGCTGGATTGGTGAAATCCATTTAATTCGAGCATCTCGCGAGAACCATGTTTCTTGTCGTCTGGCGTACTGTCTGGTTGCCCGCTTAGTTTCTTCAATCGCAGCATCGAGGGCGAGATCGCCCCTACGCATTGCAATCACTTGGGCATAGCCAAGAGCCAATTGAGCAGTACGTGCCGAAGTTATTCCGGCGGCAATACAACGATCAACTTCTTCAACCAGACCAGCGGCATACATTCGATCAACGCGATCACTGATTCGTTCCCCAAGAGCTTCGCGATCCATGACTAGTCCAAACTGTCTAGCAGCTGGATAAAGTTCAGAATCTTTACGAGGTAGGTTCGCAGTGAAAGGTTTGCCAGTAATTTCGATAACTTCAAGCGCTCGGACTATTCGGCGGGTATTTGCCCGGTCAATTGCAAGCGCTGCTGCCGGATCCAGCTTTTCAAGTCGTTCAAATAAAACATGGGCGCCGAGTTCCAACACTTCCTGCTCAAGTGCTTCACGAACAGCTGGGTTGGTATCCGGGAAATTCAATTCATCTAAAATTGCTTTGATGTAGAGCCCAGTACCGCCAACAATAACAACTGATTTCCCACGACTCTGAATCTCAGCAATTTTCGCTCGGGCCTGGCTTTGGTACCAAGCCACATTCGCGTCTTCGGTTACTTCGAGTACATCTAGCAGGTGATGCGGTATCCCCTGGCGTTCTTCGACACTTAACTTAGCTGTACCGATGTCCATACCTTTGTAGAGCTGCATGGAATCAGAATTAATTATCTCGGCATCAATTTTCTGGGCCACTGAAATCGCTAGATCACTTTTGCCAGTGGCAGTTGCGCCACAAATAACAATTAACTTCATGCGCGAATAACCGGGATACCTAACATGGTGCCCTTTACTTCGCGCTTAGCTCGACGTTCAACTTTGCCGCCCGTGCCAATCAAATAATGCGATGAACTCTCGGTGATATCTACCGTAATTAAGTCACCTGGCAGCGGCTGCTCGACCATTGAATTGAAGTGCACCAATCTGAAATCTTCGCTACGCCCCGTCATGCGATCGTTATCTCCGTTGCGGCGACCTGACACTTCAGCCACCAGAACTTTCATGGTGCGACCGATTGCTTCGGCATTTACCGAAGCCGAAATCGCTTCTTGATGTGCATGTAAACGGGTGTATCGCTCTCCCACGACTTCAGCCGGCACTTGATTAGGCATTACTGCAGCAGGTGTTCCGGGCCGGATTGAATATTGATAGGTATAGGCGGCTGAGAATCTCGCTAGCGTTGCTAGATCTAGCGTGGCTTGGAAATCTTCTTCGGTCTCACCAGGAAAACCTACGATGATGTCAGTAGTTACTTGCGAATGCGGCATGGCTGTGCGCACGCGCTCAAGAATTCCAAGATAGCGATCGGTGCGATATGAGCGGCGCATTTCCTGCAGAATGCGATTGGAACCTGATTGCAGAGGCATATGCAGATGTGGCATCACATTTGGGGTGCTGGCCATTGCATCGATTACATCATCGGTGAAATCTCGAGGGTGCGGGGACATAAAACGAACGCGCTCCAGCCCGGCAATCTTGCCGCATTCCTTTAGCAAGTTAGCGAATGCAGCACGATCACCGAAATCGACGCCGTAAGCATTTACATTCTGGCCCAGTAGGGTAATTTCGATAACGCCGGAATCAACTAAAGTATTTATCTCGCGCAAAATCTCACTTGCAGGTCGATCCTTTTCGATTCCACGTAGCGTTGGCACAATGCAGAAGGTGCAAGTGTTGTTGCAACCAACTGAAACAGATACCCACGCCGTAAAGTCACTGAAACGTTTAGCGGGCAAAGTTGATGGGAAATGCTCTAGCGCTTCTAAAATTTCAATCTGGGACTCTTCTTCAATTCGCGCACGTTCAAGCAATACTGGCAGCGAACCAACGTTATGGGTTCCAAAAACCACATCAACGTAAGGTGCTTTCTTCAGAATTGTGGCTTGATCTTTTTGAGCTAAACAGCCGCCGACGGCAATCTGCATTGCAGGGTTGAGTTTCTTAACTGGAGCTAGGAAACTCAAATTTCCGTAAAGCTTGTTGTCGGCATTCTCACGGACTGCGCAAGTGTTAAAAACAACTAAGTCTGCTTGCTTGCCAGTTTCAACTGGTACGTAACCATCGGCTTCAAGCAATCCGGCAATACGTTCAGAATCGTGCACGTTCATCTGGCAGCCGTAAGTCTCGACCAGATATGTGCGCGTCATGCCCCTAAGCGTAATGGCAGCGGCAAAATCTCGGTATTTAGGCTCTTTCGATCAACGACCAGCACTTGATGGTTAGCTAAAACTGACCAATCATCATGGCCCCACCCAGTAGATGAGATAACTACGCCGCTTTCATCGCTGCGATAACGCAACTCATAATGCGAGTTAACCGTCCATTCAGTTTGATCTCCTACATTGAATTCGCAGGCGGCAATTAAATAATCTGGAGTCAGCAGCATGCAGTTGATGCTGGAGAAATCACAGTTGTCGCTGATCTTAGTAACGGCGCTACGAAGGCCATCAACCAACCCGTGCTTCTTGATCTCACTAAGAATTACATAGAAATAACGCTCGCTATCGGTACTGCCTTGTGCACGATTAGCGAACTCTGGATCAATGAAAGCTTCAACTGATGCAGCCGGGCGAATCGTGCCGTTATGCATAAAGCTATAAGTGCCATCGACAAAAGGATGATTGTTCTTGATGTCAATAGTTAGACCTTTAGAAGCAAGTCGCAAATGAAGCAAACCAGAATCGGCCGGACGATCTTTTACATCTACAAAAGTAGAACTCGCTACTGCGCGCTCTAGATCAACTGTGCGTGAAACTTCACCTTTTTTATCAATTGAGGTAATGCCCCAACCATCTTTATGTTCATCAGACATGGCGACAAAGTTTTCAAAGCCTTCGCCCACGATTTCAGCAAAGGTCGTATCAGCACTTGCGGCGTAACCTAATAGTCTGCACATAATCGCAGACTTTACCCGCTTTACTTAGTTTTAGTTAGCCGAATCGGTTCCTGGCCACGCGCAATTAAGCGTTCAAAGTGCTTCTCACGCTTTTCATTGAAGCGATCAGATTCGGTAGTTGCCCCGGCCAGGAATGCACTTAGTTCATCGCGAGCAGCTTGGCCATCTCCTGAAAGATCTTCGCGGCCGAATACGTTCCAGGCACGAAGTACTGGCGCAATTACATCTTCTAAGTGCTGCTGCATGTCATAAATGCCGGCTAGCGCAATACCGACAGATTTGCGGGCAAAACCTGGCATACCGGCACCCGGCATATCGAAGTTAGTCACCACATCTGTAATTGCGCGCATTGCCGCATTTGGTTCTAGATCAAGAGCGGCGCCAAGTAGGTTGCGATAAAAAATCATGTGTAGATTCTCATCGAGAGCGACTCGCTGCAACATACCTTCGCAAATTGGATCATCAGAGATAAGCCCGGTGTTTCGATGTGAAATACGAGTAGCTAACTCTTGGAAAGAAACATAAGCCACGGTATGCAACATGTCATTTTCGTAAGGCTTCTGGTAACCAACTGACATATGTGCCATGCGCAGATCTTCTAGTTCATAAGGATCAACACCACGAGTTGCCATTAAATAATCGCGCATAACAATTCCGTGGCGATTTTCTTCAGCCGTCCAACGCTCGATCCAAGTTCCCCATGCACCATCACGGCCCATCGCAATTGCAATTTCGGTGTGATAGCTAGGTAAGTTATCTTCGGTCAATAAATTCAATACCAGCGAATCTTGGGCAATTGGTGAAAGCTTAGAATCTTTCGCTTCCCAAGCATCGCCGTTTAAAGGACCGGCAAAGTTGCGTCCTTCAGACCATGGGACATAGTCGTGTGGATACCAGTCTTTTTGAATCTTTA
>CAZUWN010000087.1:0-3997 GCA_964624105.1 uncultured Candidatus Planktophila sp.
TCATAGTTATCTAAACCAATAAATACCGGCTTATCAATAATGTTGTATCGAGTAAATGATTGATAGAAACTGGAAATCATTGGGTAAGCAGTGAAGAAAATAATGCCAAACAACCAAGGTGCTAGACACAAGAAGATGAAAAGGCGGGGAACCTTAAGTTTTTTACGTGGAGGAGCAACCTCCCCTTTCTTGCGGAAAAGGGAGGTTGCTCCTGTCATCGTGTTTGACATGTTTGTTTTAGTTAGCCTTAATCAACCTGGTTGCGGGCGATGATTTGATCAATCTTGCCTGCAGCATCTTGTAGAGAACCCTTTAGGTCTGTGATTGCACCGTCTTGCCATGCAGCCATCAAAGTAGCCAAGATTGTTTCATCTTGGTGCTCACCTGTATTAGGCATTAACTTGTAGATTGATTTAGGGTGATTTTGAACTGCATAGAATGGTTCGTACCACTTTGGCAGTCCTTCTGGCTTAGCAGCAGCAGCAGTCAAAGGTGATGGAGCTCCACCAACTTTGTCATACGCATATGAAAGTTTGACATCAGTTGCTAAGCCCTTAAGAACAATCCAAGCATCCTTAACATTCTTAGTTGTCTTTGAGATACCTGCAATTGGATATCCGACTAGACCTGCACCTGAGTGTGTTGCTTTAACTGAAGCATCAGTTGGGAAACCAGTAACACCCATATTTACATACTTACAGGTATCGGCAAGTGCCCATGAATCGCCAGTGCAATAAAGAGGGGCCATCCAGTTCGCATCCATCTTCATGGCAACGCGACCAGTAATGAAGTCGTGCTTAACGCCCCATTCGCCACCCTTTGCGGCATTGAACTTAGTTAGAGCCTTTGATCCCTTTTCAAAATCGCCGTTACCATAAACATCAGCGATGAACTTCTTCTGCCAATTAAGCATCTTTGCCCACTTGGTATCTGTAGCTAGAGCAGAGGAGCCATTGGCGTTATACCAACGAGCACCAAATGCTTGACCAAGCCACATTGATTCCATGCCCCAGCCGTAGTAGCCAGATTTTGGAACGAAACCAGCAGTCAGAATGTTTCCATCTTTATCAAATGTTGTTAACTTCTTTGAGTATTCAAGAAGTTCAGCAGTTGTTGATGGTGGAGTTGTGTACCCAGCCTTAGCTAGCAAGTCCTTGTTATAGAAGAATGCAAAAACTTCTGTTCCGGGCATTGGTAGTGCGCAACGAATATTTCCTGAAATAGTTGCAGAGTTAGCAGAGGGCTTGAATGTGGTCTTTAAGTTAATACCATCGCGCTTGCTTGAAATCATGGTGTTTAACTTCTGCCAAATTCCATCGCCGCCAGCACAGAACCAACCCATATTTCCATTTCCATTTGTAACGGAAATATCTGGGCCATCAGACTTATTGGCAACGATTGCCTTAAGCGAGGTAGCCATATCAATACCAGTCTTCAATACGATATTGATTTGAGGGTTAGCTGCCTGGATGCGCGCAACGGCCGCTTTCCATTCAGTTACCTGCCATGCGCGAGTATGTGGAGTCCACACGGTCACAGTGCGATCATCAGCTGATGCGGTACTTGATAGAGCTACCAAACCGCTTGCAGCAATGGTCGCGACCATGAACGAGGCAAAAAAGCGTTTTTTAATCAATTTATTACTCCCGTCACAATCCTTTGGCAGGTGCACATTCAGCGGGCGCTGGTGTGTTAGGAAACCTACCTCTTTGTGTTAGGAAACCTTACAGATATAATCGCCAAGGTCAATACCTAGATGGGGCGAATTCGGTAACGATTTTGATAACGATTTGGAGTTTAAATGGCGCGAACTGAACGGGCAAGGGCTCTGCACCGGCTAGCGGCCGGGATTCTTGCCGCGTGCTTCTTCACCGGCGCTATATATATGGTCAAACCAGCAGCTAGCAGTATCGACGATCTAACCGGAACCCTCTTCTTCCACCGCTATTCCGAATATGGCGCCTGGGATGCCGAGCTATTGAGCTTGGATCTTCAAACCGGCACCTTGGTCCAAGTGAACAAGAATTGGCAGTCGATGAATTCACCCATAAACGCCCACATCAGTATTGATGGCAAGCACATGACTTTTATGGGAACTCAAGCGGGTCTAGCCGAAAATGAGTGGGATGTATTTGTTTCCCATTGGAATGGTTCGCAGTGGGGTGAGCCCAAGAATTTAACTGGACCAAATGGAAAACGAGATGAAGATCCAAAATTCTCGCCAAATGGCAAGACAATTGTTTACAAGGAAAATGGTGTTCTGGCCACAGTTGATCGCACTGGCGGTCCTAAAACTTACCTAAGTCTTGGCCAAGCCGAATCTTCAATGCCTTACTTCAATTCGAATGGCAAAGATATTCTCTTTGAGCGGCAAGGAAAGATCTTCTTGAAAACTGCCTCAGGCGACAAAGAGATGGATGCCGGAATAGCCGGCGTAAGTTCTTACTATCCAATCGGAGTAGATAACGAACGGTTCCTGTTTACTAGAGTGCAAGATTCAAAACACGATGGCATTCGATGGGGCTATTACGATGGCCGTCCATCTGAAGATCTTTTCTTCAACAATGACTATTGGGATTCATCAGATCCGTATCCATATCAAGAGGCTAAAGACTTCATTTTTCTAGTTAGCGGTGATCACAATATTTATCTCGGGGGCTACAACGTGGTTATAGCTGATTTACGCGCTCAAAAAGTGATAAATATCGATGATTTATATGGTGAGATAAATTCAGGTCTACAGGAACTTGGCCCCGCTTGGACTCCTTTTACCTATCAATAGTGATTGAATTCGACTTGTGAAGATCACTTCGTGGAATATTCAGCATGGCGAGGTTTATGCCGCTGGATTAGAAGTAAATCGGGCTACTGAGATAAATAGAACTGTTTTGGCTTTCAATTGTGATGTTCTAGTTTTGCAGGAAGTCGATCAATTAAATGATCGCAGTAATTTCGAAGAACAGACTAAAGATTTTGCTGAAATAATGGGAGCCCCGTATTGGGCATTTGCACCCTCTGTTTGGCGCAAAAATGATGAATGGCTCGATTGGCCAAAGTCACAGAGTTCAGATTTTCCGGGATTAATTACTAAAACTTCTCCTTCTGTTCAGCCTGGTTATGGCATCAGCATCATTTCCAAGTTGCCAGTAATTAGATGGGAACGTAAAGAACTTCCTAAAGCTTTTATGGGCTGGTGGCTGCCGTTCACATCTGATGGAGTAACAAAGAAATTTTGGGTGAAAGATCACGCACGTAACGCGCTTGCTGCTTATCTCGAAGATGGCAAAGTAATTATTAATACTCATCTTTCGTGGGAACCTGTATTTCGCAACCTGCAATTAGGTCAATTAAAACGTTGGGCAAATCAAATCGCTAAAGATAAATCCTTACATGTGATAATTGTGGGGGATTTAAATATAGTAAATAGCTGGGAAGAATCAGTTAACTCATATCGCTGGCGCTCGCTAGTCAAACAATTGACTTTTCCAGTTTGGAAACCAAATCAACAGATCGATCACTTTTTAGCTAGACCCGGTACCAAGGCAAAGTTGGAACCAATGGTTGCAAGCAAGATCAGTGACCACTTGCCGATTTCGATCACTCTCTAAAACCCTTATTTCGCTTTGCTTTACGCCTAAAAAACACGATTGCTTGTGCTGCTTCATCTGCCGTATCCTTACTTCTAGAAGAGTCGCCCGGATCACCGCGTTGTAGCAATACACCGAGGAAAGTCCGGACTCCATAGAGCAAAGTGGTGGCTAACAGCCACCCGGAGCAATCCGCGGGATAAGTGCAACAGAAAGTAAACCGCCAATAGCAATATTGGTAAGGATGAAACGGTGGTGTAAGAGACCACCAGCAATTGCAGTGATGCAGTTGGCTATGTAAACCCCACTTGGAGCAAGACTAAACAGATAGCGCTTAGAACGGCTCGTTCAAGTTATCGGGTAGGTCGCTTGATTCTGCAAGCAATTGCAGAACTAGATGGATGGTGATC
>CAZUWN010000088.1:0-3898 GCA_964624105.1 uncultured Candidatus Planktophila sp.
ATGAACCAACTCGGGTTCATCCTTGGAAGGAGAAAAGGTGAAGTTAAGCAAGAAGCTCGCAATATTTAGTATCACCACTGCGATGGTTGCTGGAGTTGCATTCGTTGCACCAGCACAAGCGGCGTCAAAAGATTTAGCAATTGGCGTAACTCTTGATATCGATAAGTTAGATCCACACACCGCGACAAGTTTTTCAACAGTTCGCATGCTTGGTCTTACTTATGGATCATTGGTTGAAGTTGGACCAAAACTTGATATTCGTTCAGGCCTAGCAGCATCATGGGGCTTTAACGCAGATTCAACTGAACTTCGCTTGAAGCTTCGCAAGAATGTTAAGTTCCACGATGGTTCAGCATTTGATGCCGAAGATGTTAAAGCATCAATTAACCGAGTTCTTGATACCAAGACCACTGCAGCAGCTCGTGCAAATATTGCCACGATTACTTCTGTTACCGGTTCTGGCTTATCTGTTTTGATTAAGTTGAGCGTTCCAAATGCGCCAATTTTGGCTGCACTTGATGGCGTAAATATGTCAATGCTTTCAAGCGATGACATCGCAGCTAACAAAATTGGCAAGACTATAAACGGAACTGGTCCATTTAAATATGTTTCATGGGAACCAGGACAGTCAGTTAAGCTAGAAAAGAACACAACTTATTGGAAAGCGCCAGTTAAGCTAGACACTGTTACCTTCCGCATTATTCCAACAGAGGCATCAATCTTGGCCGCTTTGAATGCCGGAACAATTCAGTTCTCAGTTTTGACTAGCCCAACTGTTGCACTTCAAGTTGGCAAGAATCTAAATCTTTATCGCACACCTGGCTTGGGCTACGTAACCCTGCAATTAAATGCTCGCGTTGCTCCGCTCAATAAGCTAGATGTTCGCTTAGCTATTCAGTGTGCAATTAACCGTGCTGAAGTAGTTAAGACCGCAGCATCTGGTGAAGCAAAGGTAATTGGTCCGATCACAAGCCCTGCTTATGCTTCAGACCCAAATGATCGTCCATGTCCAAACGTAGATCTCGCAAAAACTAAGAAGTATTTAGCTGATGCTGGTTATGCAGATGGATTAACAATTAAGGCAATCGTTTCGCCTACTCAGTATGCAACAGCATCTGGCACAGCACAGAACCTCAAGGCCCAACTTGCAAAAGCTGGAATTAACCTAGAGCTCGACATTCTTGATAACGCAACTTACGTATCACGTTGGTTGGCCGGAGACTTTGCAGCAGCAGTTGCGAACAATGGTGGACGTATCGATCCAGACACCATGTACACCCGTTATTTCCCATCAACCGGAAATCTAAACAAGGTAGCTGGTTATTCATCAGCAACAATGGACGCCTTGTTCTTGAAGGGTAAAGCAACTGGACGTGCAGTAGAGCGCAAGGCGATCTACAAGCAGATCTCACAAGAACTCGAGAACAATGCAGTCTGGATCTGGCTATTCGCACCTTATGAGTATCGTGCAGCAGCTAAGAATGTAACTGGCTTTATTCCGCTAGCTACTGGATCCTTGATTGAACTTCGCGTAGTTGATCTAAAGTAAACTAAGTTAAGTAGGTAAGGAGGCGGGTAGAAATTACCCGCCTCCTTATTCTTAAAGTTCTTAAGCTGCATAAATAAGGAGTAATAATTGTCTTTCGGTGAGAGAACTTCCCGAATCCTGCTCTCGACCCCGGTTTTACGTATCGGAAGTATCTTCACTACGCTTTTCGGTATCTCAATATTTGTTTTCTTAGTTCTCCGTGTTATTCCTGGCGACTCAATTGTTGGCGCCTTTGGAATTGAAACTGGCGTATTGACGCCAGAGCAGATAGCTCAACTAAAAATTTATTACGGCATCGATAAGTCTTTGCCAATGCAGTATTTGTCTTGGATGCAGAGTTTCTTGACCGGCAATATGGGATATTCATATTCAACTGGTATTTCAATCGCTTCGTTGACGGCTAAAGCGTTACCGGTGACTATCGAATTAGCCTTGATTGGCACCATTTTGGGCGTGGTCATGGGTATTGCAGTTGGAACATTTAGTGCTCGCAAGCCCGGCAGTATCCGCGACTTTGCTGGCCAATTATTTGGCCTAATGGCACTTGCAGTGCCTGGTTTCGTTTTGAGTACAACGATCGTAACTATCATGGCGAATAAGTTTCATTATTTTCCAAACGGCTACGAATTTGTGCGTCTTTGGGAAGATCCCTGGATGAATTTGCAACAAATGATGTTCCCGGGTCTAGTCCTTGGTATTGCAGTAGCTGCTCCAGTCATGCGCACAACTAGATCTGCCTTATTAGAAACAGTCGATAAAGATTTTGTCCGTACCGCTATTGGCAAGGGTGTTAATCCGCGCAAGGTACAGACTCGTCATATTTTGCGAAACTCTTTGATTCCAATCGTCACCATGACCGGTATTCAATTTGGCTATCTATTAGGCGGCGCAGTCATTGTCGAGAACATCTTCTCGCTACCCGGAATGGGCCGACAGGTTCTATATGCGATCACGAGACGCGAATATGCAACTGTGCAAAGTAGCGTCATGGTATTTGCCATCTTATTCATAGCCATTAATGTGATTACCGATTTAATTTATCGCAAAGTTGATCCAAGGATCAAAAAATGAAACGAGATCCATTAAAGCCCAAAGGTGGGTTCTACTATTACATGCAAAGCACCAGCGGAATTGTCGGCGCACTTCTATTGATCTTTATGGTGATTGTTTCTATTTGTGCCGTTTTTGGCTGGCTGCCACATGATCCACTCGAGCAAAATGTAGAATTTGCAATGCAAGGCCCAAGTACAACTTTCTGGTTTGGAACCGATGAGTTTGGCCGCGACATATTTTCGCGCTCACTCGATGGTATGCGTCGATCACTAACTGTTTCTGTTTCAGCCGTTTCCATTGCAGCGACTATTGGCGTAACGCTTGGAATTTTGAGCGGTTATTTAGGACGCTGGTTTGATCAGCTAGTCGTGCGTTTGAGCGATGTTATCTTCGCTTTCCCAGCAATTCTTCTCGCTCTAGCGATTGTAAGCACACTAGGAAATTCTTGGTATCAAACTTCACTAGCAATCGCAGTCGTTTACACGCCGATCTTCATCCGCGTTGCACGTGGGCCAGTTTTAACTGTAAAAGAAATGGATTACGTAAAAGTCACTCGAATATTGGGCTTCTCTTCACTTCGAATTCTGCGTAAACATATTTTGCCTAACGTGACAGCTCCAATCGTGGTACAGGTTGCGCTCTCTCTTTCCTGGGCAATCTTGACTGAGTCAGGTTTGAGTTTCTTAGGGCTTGGTACCCAACCACCAAATGCATCCCTTGGACTAATGGTTTCTGAAGCGCAATCTATCGCCGCCTTTGCTTGGTGGGCACTTTTCTTCCCATCAGCTTTTATTACCATCGTAGTAGTTGGACTTAACTTAGTAGGCGATGGCTTACGTGATGCACTCGATCCAGCACGGAGAAGTTCATGAGTAAACCACTTCTATCGGTAAGCGGCCTCGGAATATCAACGGTGCAAGACCCTCGCACTTTGGTTAATAGTGTTTCTTTTGAAATCATGCCAGGTGAAGCTGTTGGTGTCGTGGGTGAGAGTGGTTCTGGAAAAACTCTCACTGCGCTTTCAATTCTAGGTTTATTGCCTCGTGGAGTTGCCGTCGCTGGTGGTTCAATAGTTTTCAATGACATCGACTTAACAAAAGCTGATCCAGAGACTATGCGTAATCTGCGCGGTTCAGATATCTCAATGGTTTATCAAGACCCGATGACTGCTCTTAATCCAGTGATGAAGCTAGGTCGCCAACTGTTAGAAGTAATTGAATCGCATGAAAAATTGGACAATAGTTCAGTCGCTCGAGTTGAAGCAGCCCTGCGCGAAGTAGGCATTCCACAAGTAGA
>CAZUWN010000089.1:0-3877 GCA_964624105.1 uncultured Candidatus Planktophila sp.
TCAGCAACAAGTGAGCGGTGCAATTTTAGAATTGTGCGCACAACTAAATCCGTTCAGTGACTTGAGCATCTTTCATGGCGCTAGTTACAGTAAAGCGATATCCCACATTTCGCACAGTGCCGATGATCGCTTCGTGCTCAGGACCAAGTTTTGAACGAAGTCGTCTGATATGAACATCAACTGTGCGAGTACCGCCGAAATAATCGTATCCCCAAATTTCTTGCAACAGCTGTGCTCTCGTAAATACGCGACCAGGATGCTGAGCTAAAAATTTCAAAAGCTCAAATTCTTTAAAAGTTAAATCTAGAGCACGGCCTTTAATGCGCGCGGTGTAGCTATTTTCATCAATTGAAACCTCACCAGTTCTAATTTCACCAGAACCTGGATCGCTTTCGGCAAGTTGTGCTGCGTATTCACCAATTGCAATTCGAATCCGCGCATCTACTTCGGCAGGTCCAGCAGTATCAAGAATTACATCATCGATACCCCAATCAGCACTAAGCGCTGACAAGCCACCTTCAGTTGTTATAACAACAACTGGTGCACCTGAACCTGTGGCGTGAAGCAACTTTGCTAAATTTTTTGCAGCTGGAATATCGCGTCGTGCATCTAGTAATAAAATATCTGCCTCGGGCACATCAATTAGAACACTTGCTTCGGCCGGTACAATTTTTACCTGATGTTGCAACAAAGCTAGAGATGGCAGAACTTCAGCGCTCGCGCCTAGAGTGTTTGTAAGTAACAAAACTCTTGCCATTTGCGCTCACCCGCTTCCAGTTGCGTTCTAGGTGTTAAGTGGCACAGACTACTCTCGTGAAATCTTTCCTACCAATTCTTATCGTGCTTGGGGCTGCTACTGCTTACGGCCTCTGGTATCAAAAGTCACGGGGAAAGATTCAAGCCAAAGCCATCTCTGGCACGGCTTTAACCTCAGCAATAATCGGTGGCGAACTTGGCTCACGGGCTACTTTGGTGCAATTTTCTTCAGCCTTTTGCACACCTTGCCGGGCAACTCGCACGCTGCTTGAAAACGTTGTTGCCGAACTAAGCGATGTGCGACATGTCGAGATCGATGCTGAAACAAATTTGGAGCTAGTGCGTAAGTTAGATATTCGCTCGACCCCAACCACGCTAATTCTGAATAGCTATGGCATTGAAGTAGGGCGAGCTGTTGGTGCTCCTAAGCGTGATCAAGTCCTGGCCGCACTCGCAGCCATTAAGTGACACCTGCAAGTAACTCGCAATTAGGCTTTTTTGCATAGCCTCTTTACTCTTGTGACATGTCTTTCGCCTTAGATAGCTTCTTTACCAAGCGTCGCGTACTTGATTACGGACGTTTAGCTGTCTCGTTGTGTAGTAACTAAAACTTGTAATTCCCAGTTTTAGTAACCCACAACAAAGAAAAGTAGGAAACAAATGACAACTTTAGAGAAAAATAAAGCTTCAGTAGTAATCGATGCACGTGGTCCACGTTTTTCAGCAGCGATTACAGTTTTAGTTTTAGCTACTGCGCTTGCAACCCAATCACTACCTCTGATTGCTTTTCAATTAGCAGTATTTCTAATTGGTGCGACTAAAGGCCCACAATTCACGCCTTACGCATTTCTCTTCAAAAATTTGATCAAGCCACGTTTAAAGGGAGAGTTTGTTCCTGAAGATGTGCGACCACCACAATTCGCCCAAGCAGTCGGGTTCATTTTTACCGTCATTGCTGTTGCTGGGCTGCTAACTGGTGCAACAATCGTTTTCACCATTGCAACTGGCTTTGCACTCGCTGCAGCTTTCTTAAATGCCGCCTTTAATTACTGCTTAGGCTGCGAATTTTACTTAATTCTTCTGCGTGCTCGCCGCTAATCGGCTTCCCAGATAACTCTTTTTATGAAAATCTAAGTAAGATTAACTCATGGCCGATCAGCACGAATTACGCGATAAAGGTTTGCGCTTAACTCCGCAACGTGAATTAGTTTTAGCTGCCGTCCGCGAACTTGGTCATGCCACACCAGAAGAAGTAGCTGAAAAAGTACGCCAAACTCATCCTGGAATTAATCTTTCAACGGTCTATCGCAACTTAGAAACTCTCGAAAATGTGGGCTTAGTTCAGCACACTCACTTGGGCCACGGCGGCGCTACCTATCACGCGGCCGAAGAGCTAACCCACCTACATTTAGTTTGTGGAGTTTGCGGTTCAGTTGGCGATGCTCCAATTGATGTTGCAGCTAACTTTGTAAATGCACTGGCCGATGATTATGGTTTTAAAACAGATGTCACGCACTTTGCCGTTTACGGCACATGTTCTGCATGTTTTGCCGCCGAAAGTAAGTAATGAGCGCCGTACTCGTTGAGGACGGTCCTGATAAAGGTGCTGTATGGCATTTCGGGGATCCAGTAAAAGAACAACGAGCACTCGAAGCTGGCACAGCTTGGGCAGATTTATCACACTATGAAGTTGTCGCACTATCTGGGCCAGAACGTTTAACTTGGCTACATCTTTTAACTACGCAAGATCATGAAAATTTATTGGCTGGTCAATGGCAGCACGCTTTAATTTTAGATCCGAAAGGCCATATCGAACATCAATTCTTTTTAGTTGATGATGGTGACACTACTTGGCTTCTTGTTAATCCAGGTCGCAGTGCTGAATTGATTTCACATCTAGAAAAAATGAAATTTCGCGCCCAAGTAGAAATCCACGATGCGACGGCTGAATTTGCAGTATTGCGTGCCCCGGGCAAGATGGATGAAATAGCTGGGCCATATGCACTTGTGCCACGTGCCGAATTAGCAAATATGATCGAAACTTTTAATTCGGTTGCAACTCAAGTGGGTACTTGGGCACTAGATGCGATGCGAGTAGCTGCTGGATTACCCCGAATCGGTTTTGAAACTGATCACAAATCTATTCCTAACGAATTAGGTTTATTAAATAGCGCTGTACACCTAAATAAGGGTTGTTACCGCGGCCAAGAAACTGTGGCAAAAATAAATAATTTAGGAAATCCACCACGTCGTTTAGTTATGTTGCACCTTGATGGCACCGAAGTTAACTTTCCTAAAGTTGGCACTCCAGTAGAAAACGATGGGGTAGTCGTTGGTTATTTAGGCACTGTCGCAAGACATCATGAATTAGGTCCGATTGCACTCGCTGTTGTTAAGCGCAACACCCCACTAGACGCGACGCTCTCAGTTGGTGGGATTCCGGCTGCACAAGAAGCGATAGCTGCAGGTAATTAGTAAATGGAATTGCTAGGTCAGTTATTAATTACCTTGATAGCAGGGCTCGCGATCATGTGGGCCGTAAGAAAGATGTAAGTAACCGATAGACTTACAGCCATGGAGCTCTTAACCTCAATTCTCCTTGGCCTGATTTCCTTAGTTATTGGCGCCGGATTATTGTTCTTTGCATTTACTAGTCGCAGAGATCCCGAAAGCGCTCGCTACCGAGATAGCAGAAAGCGGACTGGCAGATAATGGTATTTACGATTCCAGAAGGTCTTCACCCTGATTTAAATCCACTAGCTTGGCTAGTTGGAACTTGGCGCGGCAAAGGTCATGGCGAATATCCAACAATTAAACCTTTCCAATTTATCTCGGAAACAGTTTTTAACCATGACGGCCGACCATTTCTAAATTATTTCTCGCGCTCTTGGATTGTCGATGATGATGGCGAGATTATTCGCCCCGGTGCAAGTGAGGCAGGTTTCTGGCGGATTAAGCCAAATAATGTGCTCGAAGTTGTAATTTCACATAACACTGGAATAACTGAAGGCTGGCTTGGGCATTTCGATGGGCCAAAGATTCAGTTAGCTATGGATCAAGGTTATTCCGCACCTTCTGCAAAAATTGTTACTGCTGGTGTTCGCCTTTACGGATTAGTTGA
>CAZUWN010000090.1:0-3856 GCA_964624105.1 uncultured Candidatus Planktophila sp.
GCCACATTCTTGCCAACTGCTCTTAAAGCACTGCACGATGCCGGCGTTAAATTAAATGTTGATGCCAAAGTGCTAGCCGTTGCTAACGAACTAAAGATTCCAGCCACGTTGGCGACTGCAGAAAACTGGTCAACTGAATACGGCATCCTCGAGATGAATGTTGGGGTAGTGGCTAACGTTGATGCAGCTGCCGATCACATTGCTAAATACGGTACCCAGCACACTGAATCAATCGTTTCCGAATCAGATGCAGCAGTGCAGCGATTCATCGCACTCTCAGATTGCGCCGCAGTCATGATCAATACCAGTACACGTTTTACCGATGGCGAACAGATGGGCTTTGGCGCCGAAATCGGAATTAGCAATCAGAAACTTCATGCCCGTGGCCCGATGGGTCTAGAAGCTATGACTACAACCACCTGGATCGTCACTGGCGACGGTCAAATCCGCCAGTAGTAGCCCATTAAGATTGGCCCCATGAGTTCGTTATCTCGCGATGATGTCGCAAAACTTGCCGGCTTAGCCCGCATTGAAATGAGTGAAGAAGAGCTAGTTGCTCTATCAAATGAGTTCACCGTCATTCTCGATGCAGTTGCTCGCGTGCAAGAAGTTGCTGGCGCCGATGTCGAAGCCACTTCACACCCACTGCCACTTCGCAATGTATTTCGCGCAGATGTAGTTGTGCCAAGTCTGACTCCTGAAGAAGCACTATCAGGTGCACCTGCGCAAGAAGAACAACGTTTCCGCGTGCCCCAGATTTTGGGTGAAGAGTGATTCGCTCAACCGCTGCTGAAATGGCAGCCAAACTTGTTGCCGGTGAAGTTACTTCAGTTGCACTGACCCAAGCACACCTTGATCGCATCGCAAGTGTTGATGCTGATGTTCATGCGTTCTTATATGTCGATACCGAAGGCGCACTTGCTCAAGCTGCAGCGATCGATGCAAAGCGCGCAAAGGGCGAAAAACTTTCACCACTTGCCGGTGTACCACTTGCACTTAAAGATGTCATGGCGCAAAAAGGTATCCCAACAACTTGTGGTTCAAAGATTCTTGAAGGCTGGCGCCCACCGTATGACTCAACAGTTGTTGCTAACTTAAAGAAGAATGACATTGTTATTTTAGGCAAGACCAACATGGATGAATTCGCAATGGGTTCATCAACTGAAAATTCAGCTTACGGCCCAACGCATAATCCATGGGATTTAACTCGTATTCCTGGTGGTTCTGGCGGCGGATCTTCCGCTGCATTGGCTGCATTTGAAGCACCACTTGCAATTGGTACCGATACTGGCGGATCAATTCGCCAACCAGCAGCTGTTACTGGCACCGTCGGCGTTAAACCAACTTACGGTGGCGTCTCTCGTTTCGGCCTGGTTGCTTTCTCATCTTCCCTTGATCAAGCCGGTCCTTGTGCTCGCACAGTGCTAGATGCAGCGCTGCTGCATGAAGCAATTGCTGGCCATGATCCAAAAGATTCCACCAGCATTAATGCACCAGTGCCACAAGTTGTTAACGCTGCAAGAGCGGGTGATGTAAAGGGCATGAAGATTGGTGTTGTTAAAGAACTTAACGGCGATGGTTATCAAGCCGGCGTTCGCGCCCGCTTTGAAGAATCACTTGAGTTATTAGCAAAAGCTGGCGCTGAAATTGTTGAAGTCTCAGCGCCTAACTTTGAATACGCACTTGCGGCCTATTACTTAATCGCACCATCTGAATGTTCATCTAACCTCGCTCGCTTTGACGCTATGCGTTATGGTCTACGGGTTGGCGATGTTGATGGCGCCTCAGCTGAATCAGTTATGAATTTAACTCGCGAAGTTGGTTTCGGAAAAGAAGTAAAGCGCCGCATCATTTTGGGTACTTACGCACTTTCCTCTGGTTACTACGATGCTTATTACGGTAGCGCGCAAAAGGTTCGTACCTTGATCACGCAAGATTTCACTAATGCATTCGCTAAAGCCGATGTATTGGTTTCACCAACTTGCCCAACTACGGCATTTAAAATTGGCGAGAAAGCCAATGATCCACTTGCGATGTATCTAAATGACATTGCAACTATTCCGGTAAACATGGCAGGTATCGGCGGAATGTCACTACCTTCAGGTCTAGCTGATGAAGACGGCTTGCCTGTTGGTTTCCAGATCATGTCACCAGTAATGAAAGATGAGCGCATGTACTCAGTTGGCGCTGCTCTTGAAGCAGCGCTACTAAGTAAGTGGGGCGCACCGTTACTGGATAAAGCACCAATCATGGGAGGTGCCAAGTGAGCCTTACCTACGATGATGTTGTAGCAAAGTACGAACCAGTACTTGGCCTTGAAGTTCACGTTGAGCTAAATACAAATTCCAAGATGTTCTGCGGTTGCAGCACTATTTTCGGTGCTGAACCAAATACCCAAACTTGCCCAGTCTGTTTAGCCCTGCCTGGCGCACTTCCAACGGTTAATGAAAAAGCGATCGAATCAACGATCAAGATCGGCCTGGCCCTTAACTGTTCAATCGCGCCATTTAGTCGATTTGCACGTAAGAATTACTTCTATCCAGATATGCCTAAGAATTTCCAGATCTCGCAATATGACGAGCCAATCTGCGTTAATGGCTATGTTGATGTTGAAATCGAAACTGATGAAGGCACAAAGCAATTCCGCGTTGAAGTAGAGCGCGTACACATGGAAGAAGACACTGGTAAATCACTTCACGTAGGGGGTGCAACTGGTCGTATCCATGGCGCTGATTACTCACTTCTTGATTACAACCGCGCCGGAATTCCATTAGTTGAAATCGTTACCAAGATTGTGCCGGGCACCGGCAAGTACGCACCAGAAGTTGCGAAAGCTTATGTCAGCGAACTGCGCGATATTTTGCGCGGCCTGGGCGTATCTGATGTGAAGATGGAACAAGGCTCACTTCGTTGCGATGCTAACGTTTCATTACGTCTAATCGGCTCTGATGTTTTAGGTACTCGCTCAGAAACCAAGAACGTTAACTCACTTCGTTCAGTAGAACGCGCAGTACGTGGTGAAATGATTCGCCATGCTGAACTATTAAATAAGGGCGAGCGAGTAGTGCAAGAAACTCGTCACTTTCAAGAAGACACTGGATTAACTCGCTCTGGCCGTTCGAAAGAACAAGCCGAGGATTACCGTTATTTCCCAGAACCAGACCTAGTTCCAGTTGCACCGGATGCGGCTTGGATCGAAGAACTTCGTGCGGCAATTCCAGAGCGCCCATCACTACACCGCAAACGTTTACAAGAAGTTTGGAACGTTCCTGCTAAAGAGATGGAAGCAATGATTAATGCCGATGTATTAGGCATTGTCGAAGCAACTGTGGCACTTGGGGCAGATCCAACTAAAGCTCGCTCTTGGTGGCTTGGTGAAATTTCACGCCTTGCTAATGAACGCGATACTGCAATTGTAGATCTAGCAATTACCCCAACTGATGTTGCGGCAATTGTGGCGCTCGTTGAAAAGGGCGAACTAACTGACAAACTTGCCCGCCAAGTTGTTGAAGGTGTAATCGCGGGTGAAGGCACACCTGCTGAAGTTGTAAGCAAGCGTGGTATCAAAGTTGTTAATGATGATGGCGCACTAATGGCGGCAATTGAAAAAGTTTGTGCTGAACAAGCTGAAACTGCTGAGAAAGTTCGCAACGGTCACTTGCCTGCAGCAGGTGCACTCATTGGCGCAGTCATGAAAGAGACAAAGGGTCAAGCAGATGCTGCTCGCGTACGAGAGCTGTTGCTCGGCCACCTTGGTCAAGCATAAATTTCGCGACGTATTGCTCATTACAGGTTAGAATTCCAACATGTCTAATATGAAACCTCGCTCCGGTCTGGTAACTGATGGATTAGAGCG
>CAZUWN010000091.1:0-3817 GCA_964624105.1 uncultured Candidatus Planktophila sp.
CCGGATGTGGAGCTAAATCAGTGTCAAACGATGCAACAGCAACTAACCCAACAGTTTCAGGCGAAGCTGGTAGCAAGCCAGTAATTGGTGCACCACAAGGCACAGCACCAGCAACGCTAGTCACAAATGACATCATCGTTGGTACTGGCAAAGAAGCAGTCGCAACATCAACTCTTACAGTTCATTACACGTTGATGGCTTGGTCAACTGGTCAAGTTGTTGAATCATCATGGGATGGCGGATCTCCTGCAACGTTTCCATTGTCAGGTGTAATCGTCGGCTGGCAGCAAGGTATTCCAGGAATGAAAGAAGGCGGACGTCGCTTGCTAGTTATTCCTGCTGAACTTGGTTATGGCGCAGCTGGTGGTGGCCCAATCGGTCCAAATGAAACTTTGATTTTCGTCGTTGACGTTATCTCAGTTTCTTAAAAAACACTTAACTGCTTAACCTTTAAAGGTACGGCCACGCTCTAGCGGCGTTGGCCAACTAATCATTTCCTTAAGCTCTTCAGCAGCAGCCATCGCCCAACGTGGATTTCTGATCATTGCGCGTGCTAGAAACACCGCATCGGCCTTGTTTGAGTTGATGATTTCTTGCGCTTGATGTGGGTCAGTAATTGCGCCAACGGCTGCAACTGCAATATCTGATTCAACTTTGATCGCTTGCGCAAACGGAACTTGGTAGCCAGGCACTGGCTTGATCGGTGCATTATGTAAGTTGCCGCCAGATGAAACGTCGATTAGATCAACGCCAATTTCCTTTAGCTGCTTACAAAGTTCTACCGAATCAATAATCTGCCAACCCTCATCGCTCCAGTCACTCGCTGAGATGCGAATGAATAGGGGAGTTGAATCTGGAATCGCCTTACGTACAGCTGTCGCAACTTCAATCAGGAATCGAACTCGATTCTCAAATGAGCCTCCGTATTCATCGGTACGTAGATTAGATAACGGTGAATAGAACTGATGCAGTAAATAACCGTGGGCGGCATGAATTTCAATTACATCAAAGCCAGCCTTGATGGCATTCTTAGCAGCATGAGCAAAATCTTTAACTAATTGATGAATCTGCGGAACAGTTAGTGCAAGTGGCTCAGGCATGCCGTGATAGGCCTGGGCAGAGGCGGAATGTGTAGTCCAACCACCTTCGGCAGGAGTTGCTATTAAATGATCATCGGTTGGTCGCATGGTTGATCCTTTACGACCAGCATGTGCCAATTGAATTCCCATCGCCACACCTTGGGTATGTGCGAAATCATTTATCTTTTTAAATGCTGCAATTTGTTCATCGTTATAAATTCCGGGGCAAGCAATAGAGATTCGACCTTCCGGCACAACGCCAGTTGCTTCAGCCATAACTAAGCCAGCTTCACCAGTTGCAAATGCACCAAGATGGGCCATATGCCAATCACCAACGACGCCATCGATCGCCGAGTACTGACACATCGGACTAACCCAAACTCGGTTCTTAATTGTTAGGTCGCGAAGTGTGATGGGATCAAATAGGTTGCTCATAAATCCAGTTTAGACCCTATTCAAATTGCAATACTTATTGAGCGGGCGAACGATTCATAAATGGAACAAACTCACTAAAGCTTAGAAATCAAGTATTCTCTAACTCTAGGCAGAGGTGGGAGGGTAGTCATCGAGAGTTCTATGCGTCGCGCCCTTCGCCGGGCTAGCGATGCCGCAACTCTAAATATTGATGAGATTTCTGTCCTGCTCGCAGCTCGCGATGAAGAGCTAACTCAATTATGCGAGGCAGCAGCTCGCGTTCGCGATGCTGGCTTAATTGAACTCGGCCGACCAGGCGTCATTACTTTCTCACCTAAAGTTTTCATTCCGCTTACCCGCTTATGTCGCGACCGCTGTCACTACTGCACATTTGCAACAACCCCTAATCATTTGCCGGCTGCCTATTTAGAAATTTCCCAAGTTGTTGAGATTGCTAAAGAAGGCGCGAAGGCCGGGTGCCTCGAGGCGCTGTTCACATTGGGTGATCGCCCCGAAGATCGCTGGGATGTTGCCGCTGAGTGGTTATCGGAACGCGGATATTCCTCAACTTTGGATTACTTACGAGCATGTGCAATTGCAGTGCTCGAAGAAACTGGTTTATTGCCGCATTTAAATCCTGGTGTGATGAGTTTTGAAGAAATGTCTAGATTGCGACCAGTGGCTGCAAGCATGGGCATGATGCTGGAAACTTCGTCATCAAGACTATTTACCGAAAAAGGTGAAGTTCACTTTGGTAGCCCAGATAAAGATCCAGCGGTAAGACTACGCACCATTGAAGATGCCGGAAAATTAAATATTCCTTTTACTACCGGGATCTTGGTTGGCATTGGCGAAACAATTGCTGAGCGCGCTGACTCACTTCTAAAGATGGCCGAGATCGCTAAAACTTACGGGCATATTCAAGAAATCATTATTCAGAATTTCCGCGCTAAAGAAGATACCGCGATGCGAAATTCGCCAGATGCCGATCGGCAGGAATACCTAGCTTGTATTGCAGTTGCCAGATTGATCTTTGGGCCTCGCATGCGAATTCAGGCCCCACCAAATTTATCTGAGCCATCTGAATTTGCTGAACTAATTTCTGCCGGCATTGATGACTGGGGTGGAGTTTCACCAATTACTGCAGATCACGTCAATCCTGAGCGACCATGGCCTGAGATTGAACTCTTAGCGAAGCAAAGTAAGTTAGCTGGATTTGAATTAAAACCACGGTTAACAATTTATTCTAATTATGTTCTTTCACCAGAGCGCTGGGTTGACCCAAAGATGAAGAGCCACATCGCTACCTTGGCCGACGCTGCTGGGCTGGCAAAAGCAAAGGTAATTCCAGTTGGCATGCCTTGGCAGGAGAGCGGTGAAAGTCTGCAAAGTTTGGGCCGCACAGATTTAGGTAATTCAATTGATACGACTGGTCGCGAAGCTGATTCCCGCTCTGATTTTGATTCAATTTATGGAAATTGGCAGAGCATCTCTGAAAAACTAAAGTCATTAGATACATCTAATTCGGCTTTCATCAAATCTTCCTTCGCATCGGCTCTCTCTAAAATTGTGGAAAATCCTCGTTCAATAAGTAGGTCAGAGGCCCTGACTCTATTTGCCGCCGATGGCCCAGAGCTAGAACTATTAGTTAAGGCCGCTGATGAAAAGCGCGCTGAGCTTGTTGGTGATGATGTTACCTATATTGTTAATCGAAATATCAACTTCACAAATGTTTGTTATACCGGCTGTAGATTTTGCGCCTTTGCCCAACGTAAAACTGATGCTGATTCCTATCTGTTATCAATCGATGAGATTAAGTCCAGAGTTAATGAAGCCTGGCTACTTGGTGCTAACGAAGTATGTATGCAGGCTGGTATTCACCCTGATTTATCCGGTGATATTTATTTCGAGGTTGCTAAGGCGGTTAAAGAAGTTGCGCCAGATATGCATATTCACGCGTTCTCGCCAATGGAAATTTTTAGCGGTGCGATCAAACTTGGTATCAGTTACAAGGAATGGCTAGAGCGAGCTAAAGCTGCCGGTCTTGGCACAATTCCGGGCACGGCTGCAGAAATTCTGGACGACGAAATTCGCTGGATTCTGACTAAAGGAAAGTTGCCTGCAAAAGCCTGGTTAGAAATTGTGCGCGAAGCACATCTACTCGGTATCAAATCTTCGGCCACCATGATGTATGGCCATGTTGATAATGAATCACATTGGTATGACCACATTCTTACCATTAGAAATCTGCAAGATGAGACAGGTGGCTTTACTGAATTCGTACCGCTGCCGTTTGTGCATTACTCATCGCCAATTTATTTAGC
>CAZUWN010000092.1:0-3789 GCA_964624105.1 uncultured Candidatus Planktophila sp.
CAATGACAGATCCGATCGCAGACATGCTTACACGTCTGCGTAACGCGAACTCTGCCTACCATGATTCGGTTTCAATGCCGTCTTCATCGGTTAAGGCACGTATCGCTGAAATCTTAAAGCAGGAGGGTTACATTTCTTCTTTCGAAGTTACTGAAACTCCCGACAGCGTTGGCAAGACTCTAGTTCTTGAACTTAAGTTCGGTGCAAACCGCGAACGTTCAATCGCCGGTCTTCGTCGCGTTTCAAAGCCAGGACTTCGCGTTTACGCAAAGTCAACTGCACTACCAAAAGTTCTTGGTGGTCTTGGCGTTGCAATCATCTCAACTTCATCTGGATTGCTTACTGATAAGCAAGCCAACAAGCAGGGCGTAGGCGGAGAAGTTCTCGCCTATGTGTGGTGATCGCTAATGTCACGTATCGGTCGTATGCCAATTGCCGTTCCAAGCGGCGTTGAAATCACAATTAATGGTCAGCATGTTGCAGTTAAGGGACCTAAGGGTTCATTAGCAATCAACGTTGCTGAGCCAATTCAAGTTTCTCAGAGCGAAGGCGTAATCACCGTTGCTCGTCCAAATGAAGAGCGCGTAACTCGTTCACTTCATGGTCTATCACGTTCGCTAGTTGCGAATATGGTCGAGGGCGTAACAAACGGATACTCATTAACAATTGAAATTGTTGGTGTTGGTTACCGCGTTGCTGAAAAGGGTAAAGATCTTGAGTTCCAACTCGGATACAGCCACAACATCGCCTTCCCAGCACCGGACGGAATCACTTACAAGGTGGAATCACCAACTAAGTTCCATATCTCTGGCATCGACAAGCAACTTGTTGGTGAAACAGCTGCGAAGGTTAAGAAATTACGTAAGGCCGATCCTTATAAGGGCAAGGGCTTGCGTTTAGCCGGCGAGGTCGTTCGCCGCAAGCAAGGAAAGACGGGTAAGAAGTAATGGCAATCGGTGTAAAAGTCCGCAAAGGTTCGGCTACTAATGCCCGCCGTCGTCGTCACTTCCGCCTTCGCAAGAAGATTGCGGGAAGCGCGACTCGTCCACGTCTTGTTGTATCACGTTCAACTCGTCACTTGTTCGTTCAAGTGATCAACGATGAACTTGGTCAGACAATTGTTTCTGCTTCAACAATGGAAGCAGATCTACGTAACTCAACTGATGACAAGACTGCAAAGTCACGCACAGTTGGTGAGCTAATTGCTAAGCGCGCAGTTGCAGCTGGTATTTCATCAGTTGTATTCGATCGCGCTGGTAACCAGTACCACGGTCGCATCGCAGCACTTGCTGATGCAGCTCGTTCAAATGGATTGGAGTTCTAATGGCCATTGACCCAACAAAGAACGCTTCATCAGAAGCGCCTGCAAAGGGTAACGACCGTCGCGAAAAGCGCGAACGTCGTGATGACCGCCAACAGGAAAAGAATCCATTTATGGAGCGCGTGGTTTTCATCAACCGCGTATCTAAAGTTGTTAAGGGTGGACGTCGTTTCTCCTTTACCGCACTTGTAGTTGTCGGCGACGGCAATGGCCAAGTTGGTATTGGTTACGGAAAGTCCAAAGAAGTTCCACAAGCGATTGCTAAGGCAGTTGAAGAAGCAAAGAAATCTTTCTTCACTGTTCCACGTATCCAAGGAACTATCCCTCACCCAATTCAAGGCGAAAATGCAGCTGGCGTAGTTCTTCTTCGCCCAGCTTCACCTGGTACCGGAGTTATTGCCGGTGGTCCAGTTCGTGCCGTACTTGAATGTGCAGGCATCACAGATGTACTAACCAAGTCACTCGGATCAAATAACGCAATCAACATGGTTCACGCAACCGCTGATGCGCTACGTCGACTCGAGAGCCCAGCTGCAATTGCTGCGCGACGTGGACGTCCACTAGAAGATGTTGCACCTGCTGCAATTATCCGCGCTTCACAGATTCAGGTAGGTGCCTAATGCCTCGTTTAAAAGTTACACAACTTCGTTCAAAGGTTGGCAGCAAGCCAGAGCTACGCAACACATTGCGTTCACTCGGACTAAAGCGCATCAATGATGTTGTTGTTAAAGAAGATCGTCCAGAAATTCGTGGCATG
Source organism: uncultured Candidatus Planktophila sp. (assembly GCA_964624105.1). GTDB lineage: Bacteria > Actinomycetota > Actinomycetes > Nanopelagicales > Nanopelagicaceae > Planktophila. Next base: position 2,079 of record CAZUWN010000092.1, read on the forward strand.
GTTCATGCAGTCCGCCACTTAATCAAGGTTGAAGAGGTCGAATAAAAATGACACTTAAACTTCATCATTTACGTCCAGCCCCAGGTGCTAAGAAAGCTAAGACTCGTAAGGGTCGCGGTGAAGCATCAAAGGGTAAGACTGCCGGTCGTGGTGGAAAAGGTACTCGTGCCCGTAACACAGTTCGTGCAGGTTTCGAAGGTGGACAACTACCTCTCGTAATGCGCTTGCCTAAGCTACGTGGTTTCAAGAACCCAGCCCGCATCGAATACCAGGTTGTTAACGTCTCAACAATTAATGCTCTCTACCCAAAGGGTGGCGATGTAACTGTTGCTGATCTAATCGCCAAGGGCGCAGTTCGCGATAGCTTGCCAGTTAAGGTTCTAGGCAATGGCGACATTGCTGTGAAGGTAACTGTTACTGCTCACGCGTTCTCAAACTCAGCAATTGAGAAAATCTCAGCTGCTGGCGGATCTGCTAACAACCTTTAATTCGCACCATCTATTAATATCCGTTTTAGATAAGTCTTAATCGAAAGAGGGAGAAGTTAAATGCTTTCAGCATTCGGAATGGCCTTTAAAACGCCAGAGCTTCGCAAGAAGATCTTCTTCACTCTTTCGATCATGGCCTTGTTTCGCTTTGGTTCAGTAGTTCCAACCCCAGGTGTTTCATACGAGAACGTCCAGAATTGCTTGAAGGATGTTCAATCAGGTGGTCTATTTGGCTTGATTAACTTGTTCTCAGGTGGAGCGCTAATTCAGTTATCTGTTTTCGCACTTGGAATCATGCCTTACATCACCGCATCGATCATCGTGCAACTTTTAACTGTAGTTATTCCTCGTTTTGAAACACTTAAAAAAGAGGGACAATCTGGAACTGCCAAGTTAACTCAATACACCCGTTACCTAACAATTGGTTTAGCGGTATTGCAATCAACTGGTTTGATCGCAGTAGCTCGCACACCAGGACGTTTGATTTCCGGATGTTCTGAGGCAATTATTCCTGATACTTCATGGCAACGCATCGTTACGATGATTTTCGTAATGACTGCCGGAACATCGGTAATCATGTGGCTTGGTGAATTAATCACTGATCGTGGTGTCGGTAACGGTATGTCGATCTTGATCTTCACATCTATCGCAGCTGGTTTCCCATCTAACTTGTGGTCAATTAAGTTGCAAAAGGGCCTATTCGCCTTCATCTTCGTGATGGCAGTAGGTGTCTTAGTTGTTGCCGCAGTGGTGTTCGTCGAGCAGGCGCAACGAAGAATCCCGGTCCAATATGCCAAGCGCATGGTTGGTCGTCAGGCTTACGGCGGAACTAGTACCTATATTCCAATTAAGGTAAACCAAGCTGGCGTTATCCCAGTAATTTTCGCATCATCTCTTCTTTATATTCCTTCGCTGATTGCTAACTTCACAAATAGCCAGGCAGCTTGGGCAGTATGGATTGGCCGTAACTTCGTAAATGGCGATCACCCGATCTACATCGCTTCATACGCACTACTAATTATTTTCTTTACTTACTTCTATGTGGCAATTACTTTCAATCCGGAAGAAGTTGCCGACAATATGAAGAAGTACGGTGGCTTCATTCCTGGTATTCGTGCCGGACGTCCAACTGCTGAATATTTGCAGTATGTACTTTCACGCATCACTGCGCCAGGTTCGCTATATCTAGCACTTGTTGCGATTATTCCAATCATTGCGTTGGT
>CAZUWN010000093.1:0-3755 GCA_964624105.1 uncultured Candidatus Planktophila sp.
TGATTGGAAAGAACCGACTAATTGCCGCCGATCGAATTCCAACCGAAGAAGAAGATTTGCTTGCCATGGAAGATAACTCACCAACTACTAAGTAGTTCTAGAACTCCCCGACAAAGTAACTTGTATAAGTTGTTGAAGTGCTACTTGGACTTTTCTCCAATGCTGCAAGCAGGGCGTTATGTGCTTCCTTTATAGCCAAAACCTCACGTCGTAACGCATTGACTTCAAGGCGAAGTGTCTCTAATTCGGCTACTTGCTCTTGCGTCTTTTTCTTTTCTAGACTCGCCTTTATTCCTGCAGCCTTCTTTTGTTCCCAAGTTAGTTCTTCAGACATTCTCAACCTTCCCTAAATTCCAGAAAACACAAAAAGCCAGATAAAAAAGCCTACTAATGCAGGTAGTCCAAAGTAGATAAATAAAAGAAAATTAGTTGTTTTTATCTGCCTCAAAATTTCGAATAGAGATTTATCTATTGAATCCAAATATGCGAATAATTCTTTGCTCTCTTGGGCAGCTTTACTCCCTCCATTCTGTTCTTCTCGCAAATCTTTCGATACAGCTGGGCTTCTTTGCGGATTAGTGACTGCTTGCGTTAGATGATCTTTTCCAATACTTTGTTTAGACTCTGGTACCTGTATTTGTGAAATTTCTTCGGAAATGTCCGCCAGAGGAATGACTCCTCGACAATTCTTGCAGGCCAGTTCCCCAGAATCGAGAGTTACAATTCCTAGACTGTAATTCCCCTTTTGATTGCAGTTACAGAATTCAATTTGCGCCAACTTAACACCCCTCCTTTAATCGCAACGCTTACCTCAGTTCAATGCGCGCTTCAGCATTCCCAAGTATGCATATCCTTTGACTTCTTTTGACCAGCTGCCCACAAGAGGTATTGCCTGATAACTGATTAATTCCCAACCTTGACTTCCTAGAGAATTCAATTTGCTCGAAAATTTCTCGAACTCATCTGCTCTTTAATTGCTATTCCACTTATCTGTAATTGTTAATTCCTCTACTAGATATTCCCATTTAGACATATTCATACCCCTTTGTAACTTTATTGTTGAGTAATTACGACTTCTCGCAATTTATTACCAGAAGTGAACCACGTATGGATTCATGTATTCAAGTATTCGAGTTGGGCGGGTACTGAGGGAAACGCAGGCTGAAATTAAGGAAGGGCTGTTAGGTAGGCGTGAGCGTAGTTTGCCTAACCCATTCTTCATCAGTGAGCTGCTTCATCCCAGCTCTTACCCACGCCCACGTTCACATCAAGTGGCGCCTTAAGCGGATATGCCCCGCCCATCTCTTTGCGGACTAAGTCAGTTAGTTGCTCGAGTTCACCCTTGGCAACTTCGAAGATCAATTCATCATGAACCTGCAACAGCATGCGAGATTGCAACTTTGCTTTAGCCATTGCGGCATCAACGTTAAGCATTGCCTGCTTGATGATGTCAGCAGCTGAGCCTTGGATCGGTGAGTTGAGCGCAGCGCGTTCAGCAATTTCGCGTCGCATGCGATTGTCATGAGTTAAGTCAGGTAAGTAACGACGACGTCCCATAACCGTTTCGGTGTAGCCAACCTTGCGAGCCTCTTCAACTACATTCTTTAAGTAGTCGCGAATTCCGCCAAAACGTTGGAAGTAGCGATCCATTAAGTCAGTTGCTTCAGGTGGTGAAATTGATAGTTGCATCGAAAGCCCAAAGGAGGAAAGCCCGTATGCCAGGCCATAAGACATAGCTTTAATTTGTCGGCGCATTTCGGGATCAACATCCTTTGCATTGACGCCAAATACTTCAGCGGCAACTGTGGCGTGTAGATCTTCGCCACTTTCAAAGGCAGCGAGCAAATTTTCATCATGAGAAAGGTGGGCCATGATGCGCATTTCAATCTGGCTGTAGTCAGCGGTGAGTAAAGTTTCAAAACCCTTGCCCGCAACGAATGCGGCACGGATCTTGCGACCTTCTTCAGTGCGCACCGGAATGTTTTGCAAGTTAGGGCCAGTTGATGAAAGTCGACCAGTTGCTGCCACAGTTTGTTGAAAGTGGGTATGAATACGGCCATCTTCGGCAATCTCGTTTAGCAGGCCTTCAACGGTGGTCTTTAATTTATTGGTTTCACGAATTCGAAGTAGTGATTGAAGCAGTGGATGCTTAGTCTTTTCAAAGAGCCATTCAAGGGATTCAGCATCGGTGGTGAAGCCAGTCTTAATCTTCTTCGTTTTTGGAAGTTTCAGTTCATCAAAAAGCACAACTTGTAGTTGCTTTGGAGATGCCACATTGAACTCATGGCCGGCAGCTTCGTGAGCTGCTTTGCTCTCGCGAGCCACTTCACCTTCAAAGAATTCCTTTAACTTGGTTAACTCTTTTTCGTCTACGCAGATACCCGAGTTCTCAAGGCGCGCCAACAGATTAGCGATCGGTATCTCAAGTTCAACAAATAGCTTTGTAAGAGATCTGGAATCAAGTTCCTTCTGCAAGGAATCGCGCAAGGTAAAGAGCGCAGCGGCACTTACATCTGTTGAACCACTTCCCCACCGCTCAAGTAAGGAAGCGATATCTTGATTACGCACGCCAGGATTAACTAAATACGCCGCAATTTCAGTGTCGAAAATCAAACCGGCTACTGGGTAAGCGCGGGCTAGTGCTTTGGCATCATGCATAATTTTTGGTACTGAGGCATCGCCTAACCAGTCACCAATCTCGCCACTGTTAACAGTAAAGGATTCACCACCTGCCAAAGCAACTGAATATGAACTCAATGCCCCATCAGTAAAAGCAACAGTTAAAGCTAGTTCACTCTTTGCAGCTCGAATTCGTTTAGTCGCAGCAGCTGGTGTGACTTCTTCGGCGATCTCGAAGAGCGCTAACGGTTCTTCTACTTTCTTGGCACTCTTCGAATTTAGAAGTGGACCAAGGCGATCTTTTAGGGTGCGAAATTCAAGGGTTGCAAATAGTGGTGCGATCTTGCTCTCTTCAATTGGTTGCCAGGCTAAATCACTCAGTGAAAGTTCGATCGGCACATCATGAATTAACTGAGTTAGCTCGCGGTTCTTTGCGATGGAATCAAGATTTGCGCGTAGCGATTCGCCCGCTTTGCCAGGCACTTGATCTGCCTTGTTGAGTAACTCTTCTAGCGAGCCATATTCAATAATCCACTTAGCCGCTGTTCTCTCACCAACACCTGGAACTGAGGGCAAGTTGTCGCTCGGATCTCCGCGCAGTGCTGCAAAATCTGGATACTGCGTAGGGGTCAACATATATTTCTCTTCAACGGCCGCTGGCGTCATGCGCGCCATTTCGCTAACCCCACGCTTTGGATAGAGCACTGTGGTCTTGTCATTAACTAGTTGGAAACTATCACGATCGCCGGTACAGATTGCTACTTCGAAACCGTCAGCTTCGGCTTGCTTAGCAATGGTGGCAATAATGTCATCGGCTTCAAAACCTTCGCGTTCAAATTGGGTGATGCCAAAGGAGTCAACTAACTCATGTAGATAAGACATTTGCGAGCGAAACTCATCGGGGGTCTTTGCACGGTTAGCTTTATATTCTGGAAATATCTCAGTCCGGAAAGTCTTGCGAGACACATCAAAGGCCACAGCAATATGCGTGGGCTTCTCTTCTTTAAGCAACGAAATCAGCATGGTGGCAAAGCCATAGATTGCATTGGTGTGCTGGCCGCTTGCGGTAGTGAAGTTCTCTGCCGGTAGCGCGAAGAAGGCGCGATAAGCCATTGAGTGGCCATCAATTAGCAAAA
>CAZUWN010000094.1:0-3752 GCA_964624105.1 uncultured Candidatus Planktophila sp.
GCCAAATTATTGACGCTCAAGTACCAAATGAGCTGCTCGAAGCTGCGAGCATTGATGGTGCAAGCGTTCCACGCATCTTCTTCGGAATAGTGCTTCCAATCATTCGCCAAAGCTCATTTGTACTTGGTTTATTCGCCTTTTTGGCCTCATGGAACGATTATTTGTGGCCGACTATCGTTTTGCAGAGCCCACAAAATTTCACGTTACAAGTAGCACTAACGCAGCTAAAGCCAATGTATGGGCTGGATTACGCATTGCAAATGGGTGGAGCGTTCTTGGCAACCGCGCCGCTATTGATTCTGTTTATCTTCGTGGGCCGCAAACTCGTGAGCGGCGTCATGGATGGGGCAGTAAAGGGATAAGAATTTTCTCGGGACAAGAGAAAAGCAAGCACACAATACAAAAGCAAAAAGAATAGGAATATAAATGAGTATCAAGACAAAGAAAGTACTTGCTGGTTTTGCTGCCGCTGTAACCGTGCTTGCTTTATCAAGCGCTGTATCAGCTCCGGCAATGGCCGCAGGTGATCCACCACAAGACGCAGTAATCAAGTTGATTAGCCCAGTTCTCAACGCAGAGAACACAAGTGAAGCAGCACTTAATCAGTCTTTGGCTGATCAATGGGTAAAAAACGAATGGTTCGGATCTGGTTTGGTTTATCAGAAAGCATTCGTCCCAACTGGTTCCACAGTTACATTGGTTTATCATGTAACTGATAAAAATGGAAAAATACTAGTTGGCCAAGATGTGAAACTTCGCATAAACAAGGGATACTCAAATTCTTCTGCGATTGTTCAAGTTGATGAAAAAATCACAACTGGTATTCACAAGCCAGAATCAGCTGATCAGCAACAGGTAACTCATAAGACTGATGCTTATGGAAACGTAACATTTGTAATGAAGAATCTGGATAAGCCAGGTATGGGCGAACCTGAACCTGAATCAATGACCGCTAAGCCAAATATCAGTGTTGATGGGCTAAACGATCTTCATGCACAGGTATTGCCTGAAATTGCGGGCGAGAAGCCAGATCACTCAGTAATTACTGAATTTCATTATTACGACCCAAAGACAACAGTCGTGCAACCTGCGACTAAGCCAACAATCCGCTTAGTTTCACCAGTCCTAAATGATGCTAACTCAATTCAGCGTGCTGATCTAGAGAAGACCTTTAGCGTTGATAACCCTTGGTATGCCAAGGGAATTGGCTTCCGCCAGGCTTATGTTCAAACTGGATCAGCAATTAATCTGGTTTACAAAGTAACTGATGACAACGGAAAGCCACTTGCTAATGCCACTGTCAAGCTACATGTAAACAAGGCTTACAGCGCTTCTAAAGCAGGCATAACTGATGGAACCAATGCAACAGATCCAGCTAAAGACAGCGCCCAAGGCAATGATCAACTTTTGCTAACAGGCACAACTGATGGCTTTGGTTATGTTCTATTTGCTCTGAAGAATACTGACAAGAAGGGTGAGCCAATTCCGGCCTCACTCACAACGCCAGTACCAACTACCAATGGTTTGTTTAGTCAGATTTATCCAGAGATCTCGGGCCAAGCAACTGATATTGCCGACATGGTGGAGTTCCACTTTATTGGTGATGAAATAGTTCCTGCGGCACCAGCCTCTACTGCAGTTTCAGTTAAGGCAACGGCTTCGAAGGCAACTGTGAAAGGTAAGACTGTTTACTCAATGACAGTTGCTATCGCAAATGCCTCTGGCAAGTCAGCAGCAATCTCAATCACTGGAAATAAGAAAGTAACTGAGAAGATTTCAGTTGCTAACCAAGCTTTCAAGTACACCGTCACAGCAGGAAAGAAAACTGTTTCGGTTGTAATTGCGGGCAAGACGTATAAATCAACAGTCACAGTTAAGTAGAAAAAGTCACCGGCGAGGCCCTAAAAAGCCTCGCCGGTCTTTTCACAGTTAGGGAATCCATAGATATGTATCGCAAAGCGCTAGCAGTGATCGCCGCCTTGGCATTGAGCATTTCATCATTTTCAATGATTGCTGCGCATGGCGAAGATTTGAAGAAGCCATTAACTGTGCCAAAAATTACTGCTGGTTCAAATGGATACACCTTCAAGGCCACGCCTGCCAAGTGGTCAGATAGCGGCCCAAGCTCCTTTCAATGGCTGCTTAACGGCAAAGCGCTATCTGCTTCAGGGTTAACTTTGAAGCTAAAAAGCAGTGACAATAAGAAGAAATTGCAGTTCAGCGAGTCACACATCTTTGATGACGGAACTGAGTTCACCACTAAATCGAACACAATAATTATTGGTAACGTACTTCTATCTGAATCTTTAACTATTCGCGTGCGTCCAACTGATGACAAAGTTATGGAAATTGCCGTTCTGCCTAAGAGTGTTCCAACTACTGCCAAGCCAACGTACCAATGGTATGTCGGATATTTCGAAATAAAGGGTGCAACAAAGAGCACCTACAATCTTAAAACTGCAGATTTAGGTAATGACATTTCGCTACAAGTGAATTTTGTGGCTAAAGGCTTTGTAACAGCGAAGAAGACATCTAACACAGTTGCTATCGCAAACATCACTCGTAAGTATGAACAGATTTGGTCGGAAGAATTCAACGGTCCCGCGGGTGCACCAGCTGACCCAACTGTTTGGGTTGCCCAAAATGGCGATGGCGTAGCATTTGGAAATCGCGGCTGGGGCAATAACGAGCGACAATGGTATGACGACAAGATTTCCTCAACCAATGGATCTGGATCTTATGTAATTAAGGCAACCACGACTGGAGCTGGTGCAAATAATTGTTATTACAAAGGACCTTGTGAGTGGGCAAGCACGAAGTTAGTCACAAAAGATAAAGTTGGTTTTAAGTACGGCCGTATCGAAGCAAGAATTAAAGGTCCGGTTGGTAATGGAACTTGGGGAGCTTTCTGGTTACTCGGGGCAGATATCGATGAGCGCGGATGGCCAGGTTGTGGCGAAATTGATGTAACTGAACTTCTAGGTCGATTGCCGAATACGAGCCTTGGATACATTCATAGCCCTAGCGGAAGTCCTGGATCAACTGTTGAAATGGCATCCCCGCATCACGCTGGGTACCACACCTATGCAGTCGATTGGTTGCCAGATCAAATTCGTTATTTCTTAGATGGCGTCCCGTTTGCGACTCAAAATAGGCCTGATAATGGCTGGGTTTTTGACCATGAGTTCTACATCATTATCAACTTAGCCATGGGTGGAAATCTAGGTGGAGCAATCGAAGCGAATCTGAAAGATACCTCGATGGAATTTGATTACATTCGGGTTTATTCAATCAATGGCGTAGGTGAAGTAATTAAGCGCTAGCTTTTAAAACTTCTCCATATCCATCAATCATGAAATGCTTAATATGAGCAATTTCCAGTTTGCTGCTTTGCAGTAGTGGATCGACCTCACCGACAAACCAGCCGCCGATTGCTTGATTGATGATTAGGTAAAAGTATTCATTAAATGGCCAAGCTTTTCCAGCAAAATCACCTTGGTCGCGGGTGAACTTTTGGAATGAATGATCATTAAAGAACCATTCAATGGAATCCTCCCGCCAATTGATTGCAAAACGATTAAAACTTTGTGACAAATCTTCTGAGCTTTCATGAAAACCGGTAATTCCAAACTCACCGGCATAACCAGCGGCATGTAGCGTTCCTTGAATAGTTCGAGGCTTTGCCCCGTTTCCTTCAAAGAGATCAATCTCGCCACAAGCTGGCCAAGCGGTACCTTCCGAGATATTTTTAC
>CAZUWN010000095.1:0-3727 GCA_964624105.1 uncultured Candidatus Planktophila sp.
CTGATGTGCGCAAGAATCTTGTGCCCATTAGTTAGCTCCACACGAAACATCGCGTTAGGAAGCGCTTCAGCAACGGTGCCTTCGATTTCGATCGCACCATCTTTACTAGCCAAGCGTTACCTTCTTCTCTGATTCAACCCATCGATGTCGATGAGCATGGAGCAGCCACTTATAAATTCTGGAAATTATCTAAAACTTAAAAAGTCCTAAATCCCCAAGATTCGCAAGTGACGCGAAGGGTTAGTCTAAAGCGAGCGGGAGAATAAGGGAAATCGGTCAATTTGGCTGGATTGACTCACAGGGCTGTGAATATCGAGCTTGCCAGCAGCGCAGCTAGCCCTAAAAAGACCGATCCAGCCCCTGCTGCCCCAGCAATGGCACCCGCTGAGGCCGGAACTACGAACTGGCCCACCCGATTGGCAGTTAATCGGGCCGAAATGGCCAGTGCCCGATCCTCTGGTGGGGCAAGTCTAGAAACCAGTGACATGGTCAAAGGTTGGCCCACACCAAGGGCTAATCCAGCTATCGCCACTGCGATACCGAGTGCAATTGGGGTGCGAGCAAAGAACATCGCAGCGCAAAAAATCGTAGATGCGATGATGCTAATAAGCATTAAGAAATGCGAACCTAATTTTTGCGCAATGGCACCTAGGAAGATGCGCGAGAACATTGAGGTGCCCGCGCGAATTGCCAAAATAACACCAACTGCAAATGGCGAGAAATTATTCTCCGTTCCAAACAAAGGCAAGAAAACAATTAGTACATCCACTGCAGATGAGATCGCAAGTGAAATATAAATCGCCTTTCCCATTCCTGGTTTTTTAAGCATTGAAACTGCGGCCGTAAATGTGCCGCTCTGGTTCACGCTCTGCTGAATTGCAATTTTCTGATTGCGCCAATAAAAAGTTGGCAATAAAGCAATCAGCGCAAAACCAGCGGCGGCTAAGAATCCCATTGATGTTGATTTCGGTAATACGCCATCTGAGCCAGCGACGATACCGCCAACTAATGGACCGACCATTTGACCAAGAGAAGCGCCAAATGCGTAATAACCAAAGAAACCATCTAATTTATCATTAGGACTACGAGTTGAAATCATGGTCTGCCCACCGATCACACCAATTAAATGTGATATTCCAATTGCTGCTGTAGCAAGCATTAGCAAGAACAATGAATTTATAAATGAGAAACCAATTGCCAGCAGAAACATGGTTGATGCGCCAAAGACAATGTATTTAGCTTCACCAAAGCGACCAACGTTCTTACCTAAGAAAAGCGCCAACACAATTGGAAAGAGTGCATACACAGCGCCCAACACACCAATTTGTGCCGGTGATGCGCCTAGTTCAAGTGCCCGATAAGTAATCATTGGGCGAATCAGCGAGACGCTGGCTAGTGTCGATGACGAACTGATTAACAGGATCGCAATCCACTTTGGCATGCGAATCGAATTTAGCATTTCTAAATTATTAGTTCGCTGATTCTTTTTGTTTACGCTTATTAATGGCCTTATAGATAACAGGCAGCAAGATCAGTAGAAACATCAGGGTATATAGGGCTTTGGGCAGGAATCCTTCAACCAGAATTCCATAGTCACCATTGCTAATTTGCAGCGAACGTTTAAATTGAACTTCAGCTAATGGCCCCATAATCAAACCAATAATCAGCGGTGTGAGTGGGACTCCGAATCTGCGGAATAAATATCCCAAAACTGCTATCGCAAGTGCAACTTGTAAATCAAATGTTGAGCTATTCAGCGCGTAAGCGCCTAATAAAGCCAGGGTGACAATGCCACCATATAGATACGGACGCGGAATCTTTAGTAAAAGAATCCAAACCCGAATGAACGGTAGATTCATAACCAAAAGCAAAGTATTTCCAATAAACAATGAAGCAATCAATCCCCAAACGATTTGTGGATTGGTTTCAAAAAGCATTGGGCCAGGTTGGATTTGGAATGATTGAAATGCCACCAGCACAACAGCCGCGGTTGCCGAAGTTGGTAAACCAAGTGCTAATAGCGGAACTAGCGCACCAGCAGCATTTGCATTATTGGCAGCCTCAGGTCCCGCAACTCCCTCAATCGCACCTTTTCCAAACTCATCTTTGCGCTTTGATAGTTTTTTCTCAACGCCATAACTTAAGAAAGTTGGCACTTCAGAACCACCAGCCGGGATTACTCCGAGTGGAAAACCAATTGCGGTTCCGCGCAGCCATGGTCGCCATGATCGTTTCCAGTCAGCTTTAGACATCCAGGCACGATCTTTGATTTGTAGTACTGACCAATTTTCATTCTTAAAACGACTTGCGAAATAAACTGCTTCGCCTAAGGCAAAGATTGCCACAATAACGGTTACGGTTTCGATGCCATCAATTGCATTTGGATTACCAAAGGTCAGACGTATCGCACCTGATTGCAGATCCGCGCCGACTAAACCAAGTGTTAAACCAACTGCTAAGGAAATTAGCCCACGAATCATTGAGGAACCCAAAAGTGTGCCAACGGTGGCAAAAGCCAGAATCATGAGCGCTAAGTAGCCAGCTGGCTTAATTGTTAGCGCCAAATTCGCTAGCGCTGGTGCGCCAAAGGCTAAAAGTAAAGTGGCGATTGTGCCGGCTACAAACGAGCCAATTGCAGCAGTTGCAAGGGCCGCGCCTGCGCGCCCTGATCGTGCCATTTTATTTCCTTCAAGTGCGGTAATCACCGAGCCACTTTCACCCGGCGTATTTAGCAAAATAGAAGTCGTTGAGCCGCCATACATCGCACCGTAGTAAATGGATGCAAACATAATAATCGCAGCTGTCGGATCAATTGATGCGGTAACTGGCAGTAAAAGTGCAATAGCTAAAGCTGGCCCGATGCCAGGTAATACGCCGACTAATGTGCCAAGAAAAGTTCCGAGTAGCCCATACATCAAATTGGTGAGTGTGAGGGCGGTAGCAAATCCCTCAATCAAAAGATTGAAACTACTCATTAACTATTTCTACTTTCCAGTGAGGTCGGCGAAAATTCCAGCCGGTAAATTAATATTTAAACCTTGGGTAAAGCCAAAATAGACAATTACTGAAAATATGATTGCAATAAGCAAATCTTTCAAATATTTGCGAGCGCCGAATGCATAAGCAACACCCCAGAATGAAACTGTAGCTGCGACTATGAAACCAAGTAGATCCAGCAAAATTACATTAGCGCAGATGGCTGCAACAACTTGAGCCATAGTTTTAAAATCAGCTTTTTGAAAAGGGTCACTGGCTTCGGTTCCCTCGGGTAATCCCGAATTGCCACGTAAAATATCAGCAAGGAGCAAAACTGAAGTTATCGATAAGAATGCTCCGATCGAGTATGAAAAAGATGTAGGGCTAATTACTGAAGTGCCATCTGGAACCAGCATTCGAGAGGTGTCCCAAATAGTGATTAGGCCCAACAGTAAGAGGAAGCCCGCAAATGCGAGCTCCCCCTTACCTGCTTGAGTAACTTTGTTCAATTAAAGACCAAGGTCCTTAATTACATCAGAGACGATTGGAAGCTCTGTTGTTAGGAATGCTTTGAAAGCATCTCCACCAGCGAACTCGCTATCCCAGTTATTTGCAGTTAGAACCTTTGCCCATGTAGGTGTGCCCTTAACTGCATCTAATACCTTACAGAAGTTCAAGTAATCAGCAGCTGATAGATCAGCTGGCGCCATAACTCCACGCCAGTTTCCGTAAACCATGTTGTAACCCTGTG
>CAZUWN010000096.1:0-3722 GCA_964624105.1 uncultured Candidatus Planktophila sp.
TCACAATTGAAGATTTGGCGAAGTATGCGATTGCGAATTTGCCTAAGGCTTCAACAGTGTCAGAAAAACTTAACTGGGCTCAGTTGCCACACGAGAGTGGTAGCTGGCAGATTGCCACATTTAAGGGCGAGGCTGGTGTTGATCACGCGGTTTTGAAGTTTGGCGATAGCGCAAGTGGCGCAGACCAAACGCTAATTAGAGCGCACTCAGAATGCTTAACTGGTGATGCCTTTGGTTCACTTCGTTGTGATTGTGGCGAACAATTAAAAAGTTCATTTAATTTAATTGCTCAAAAAGGTGCTGGCTACATCATCTACTTACGCGGCCAAGAAGGTCGTGGCATCGGGCTCGGCGAGAAGATTAAGGCTTATCTATTACAAGATGCTGGCGCAGATACCATCGCCGCTAATCTTGAATTAGGTCACGAAAACGATGCTCGCAACTGGCAAGACTTAATTTCAATCCTGGATCAATTAGATATCAAAGATGTTGAGTTGATAACTAACAACCAAGCCAAAGTTGATGCAATCGTAAAAAGTGGCAGATCCGTGAAAGTTATCGCAGTGGCACCTGCTGTTAATCAATTCAATCGCTCATATTTGCTTACCAAGAAGGATAAAATGAAGCACATGTTAGGGGAGATCTAATGGCCGGAACATCACCAACTCTAGAATCACTTAATCTAAAGGCGCTAAAAGGCAAGAAAGTAGCCATTATTTCAGCGCAATGGCACCCAGAAATCTGTGACAACTTAGCCGCTGGCGCAGAGTTGATTTTCAAAGCAGCTCAAGTTGAATACGAAACATTTACGGTTTCGGGTTCTTTCGAACTACCACTTGCTGCCCAACTAAAGCTCGATCAAGGTTTTGATGGTTCCGTAGTTCTTGGCTTAGTTATGCGTGGCGATACCGCGCACTTTGACTATATCTGCCAAGGCGTTACCTCAGGTGTTATGCAAGTTTCACTAGAGAAATCAAAGCCAGTTGGTTTCGGCGTCTTAATGTGTGACAACTTAACGCAAGCAGTTGAGCGCTCAAATGTTGGTCTTGGAATTGGCAACAAGGGCGAAGAAGCAGCACTTGCTGTTCTTGCACTTTGGAATTTAGCTAAGTAGTACTTTCTCGCCTTTGCGGTAAGTAGCTAAGACTTTTATATCGCGCACCTCGTGTGGCTTGATTTGCATCGGATTGCGATCAAGAATTATAAAATCGGCCACCTTGCCAACTTCTAAAGTGCCGTAGTCAGCTTCGCGAAATAATTGGTGAGCTACAGCTGCGGTGTAGAAATGCATTGCCTCTTCAATAGTTATTGCTTGCTCAATACTCCAACCTTGCGGTGGCTGTTGGTCAGGGGATTGGCGATGAACTGGCACAGCCAACGCCACAAGTGGTGTGAAATCGGTGATCGGCCAATCGCTACCAAAACTTACTTGAGCACCTGAATCAATCACCTTGCGTAATTGGTACTGCTGATTATTTCTAGCCTCACCAATGCGCGGCAAGATTAGCTCTTTATTCATGGGATCTAAATAAGTCCAGAGTGGTTGAAAATTAGCGATTACCCCGAGCGCGGCAAACCTAGGTAAATCAACGGGATCAATCAACTGCGCATGGGTAATAACTGGGCGACGATCCCAACTCGGATTACTTGCATTAACGGCTTCGATTGCATCTAGCGCTTGCCGCACTGCAGCATCACCAATGGCGTGAATATGTAGTTGCAAACCTTGCTTATCGAAAGTTATTGCAGCTTCAATGATCTCGGCATCACTCCAGATCAACAGACCTTTACTAGTTGGGTCATCTAGGTATGGCTCAAGAATTGCGGCAGTTCCGGCAGATAGCGCGCCATCGCAAATGAATTTAACAGACCTTGCAGTGAGCCCAGCATCTTTTGGTAGCGCTTCAACGTCTGCACGCATTTGGTTGTAATAGCCGATTCGACTCTGCCATTTGCCCGGCTGAGCCAGAAAAGTTAAATTCATATCTACTTTTAGGTGACCAGTTTTAGCTGCTTCAATGTAGATCTCGGTCATGCCATCTTCAACCCAAGCATCCATTGAACAAGTAACGCCAGCAGCTAAGTTTTGATCACTGGCCCAGGTGATTGCATCAAGCTCATCTTGCAAAGTTCGCTCTGGTGCAAGTTTGGTAATTAAATCCATTGCTGCAGGTTCCCGCAAAGTTCCCTTTGGTGAGCCATCATCGCATCTAGCAATAGTTCCGCCATCTGGGTCTTGGGTCATAGAAGTTATGCCGGCAATTTCAAGTGCTTTGCTATTTACCCAAATCGTGTGATGGTCGACTGCATGCAATACAACCGGCCGATCGCTAACTGCTGCATCTAGCCAATGTGCATCAAAGTCGCCGCGTTCAACTATGGCTGCCTCATAGGCACCACCAATAATCCACTTCGAATTGGGATTAGCATCTGCAAATCTCTTTACCTCAGCCACAATTTCAGCCACAGATTGCAAGCCATTTACTTTTGGTCCTTGCGATTCGCGACCAGCAAATAGTGGGTGTGCATGACCATCGGCAAATGCCGGCATTACAAAAGACCCTGCTAAATCAATAGTCTGATCGGCGCTAGCCGAAAGCGCATCGGAACCAATTGCTAAAACTCGACCATCTTTGATCAAAAGGGCATCAGTTAACTGACCTATTCCTGCCCAAACAGTGCAATTGATTAACAGAGTTCTCACAGGCGCAAGAATATGCGGGCGCAAGACTCCTGCGCTATTTTTAACCCATGAAATTCAAGGCATATTCCAGCGTTCTTCTGACTGCAGTATTGCTATCTGCAATCTCGATGCCTTCACAAGCAGCAACTATTGCAGGCACCAAATGCACCAAAGTTGGAACTGCTAAGACTGTTTCTAAAGTCAAGTATGTATGTGCTAAGTCAGGCACGAAACTTATCTGGAAAAAGGGAACGCCATCGCCTAAGCCATCAGTTAGTGCAACAGCTAAAGCATCTGTTAGCGCATCGGCCAAACCATCAGCGAGCGCGACACCAACTCCATCTCTGAGTGCAACCCAGAGTCCTTCACCATCTAAGAGTGCAACCCAGAGTCCTTCACCATCAAAGTCTGCAACTCCAAGTGCCACCCCTGCTCTAACGAAACTGACTCTAGATGAAATTAAGAAGCATGATTCAAGCACAAGTTGCTGGAGCATTGTTTATGGAAATGTCTTTGATTTAACTAAGTGGATAACTAAGCACCCAGGTGGGGCCGAAAAAATCCGCGCCATTTGCGGAAAAGATGGAACCAGTTCATTCGAAAGACAACATGCCAGTGATGCTGGGGCAGCGAAACAGTTGTCTAGTTACTTCTTAGGAAAACTAGGGGATTCGATAAAACTTTAAGAATTCTTCTTTGCCTGGAGTGCATAAATAGTCCCAATTACTGCGGTTGAGTAATTATGAAGCTCAAAGGGTTGAAAAAGTTCTTACTGCTAGTCCTGCCTATGGCCTTAATCTCAATCCTGCTTCCCATTTCGGCAATCTCGGCAACGAAAATTACCCCCGGCACCGTTTGTAAGGTCTATCTACAAAAGGTTACCTACAAAAGCAAGGTCTATACCTGCACTAAATCAGGCAAGAAACTGATCTGGAATAAGGGAGTGGTAGTCGTGAAACCGACTCCTACGCCTTCGCCATTGGTAACTTCTAGCCCATCACCAACTCCAACGACTCAGAGCGTTGCTTATCCCACGGAC
>CAZUWN010000097.1:0-3702 GCA_964624105.1 uncultured Candidatus Planktophila sp.
CGGGACAAACAATGCGCTTTGTTGTACTGCCACAAGCAATTAGGCGAGTTGTTCCTCCGCTACTTAACGACTTTGTATCCCTTCTAAAGGACACAGGTCTTGTCTCTATTCTTGGTGTAACGGATGCCGTACGCGCAGCTCAAATCAACGCAAGCCGTACATTTAATTACACACCTTACGTAGTTGCTGCAGTTCTCTTCTTGCTCATAACAATTCCAATGACTCGTTATACGGATAGAGCTATTAGACAACGCACGAACGCTCAGAGCTCAGAAGGTGCAATCTAATGAGCAATGTTCTTGAACTGAAAGATGTTCGTAAATCATTTGGTGACGAAGTTGTTCTCAATCATCTTTCACTAGTCGTTCCAGAGCACACGGCTACCGTTCTTATTGGCGCTTCTGGTTCAGGAAAGTCCACACTGCTTCGGTGTATCAATCTGCTTGAAACTATTGATGATGGACAGATTTTCTTAGATGGCAAAGAAATTACAGATCCACTTATTAATGTGGACGAAATCAGACGCAAGCTGGGAATGGTTTTTCAATCCTTTAACCTCTTTCCACACAAAACTGTTCTCGAAAACATCACACTCGCACCGATAAAAGTTCAAGGAAAAAGTGTGGAAGAAGCACGAGTAGCTGCAAAAGCACTGCTGTCACGCTTTGATTTAGCAGATAAAGCAGATCAATATCCAGATCGCCTATCTGGTGGGCAGCAGCAACGTGTTGCAATTATTCGCTCGATTGCAGTAAATCCACGTGTCTTATTGCTCGATGAAATTACATCAGCTCTAGATCCAGTATTAGTAAATGAAGTTCTTAGCATCGTTCGTGATTTAAAGAGCGATGGAATGACGATGGTGCTTGCAACGCACGAGATGGGATTCGCTACTCAAGTTGCCGACGAAGTTTGTTTCTTAGAATCGGGAAATATTCTTGAGCGTGGAAGCGCTACAGCCGTTTTACAGAACCCAACTCATCCAAAGACTCAAGAGTTTTTGAAGCGCGTACATCAAGCTGGAAGATTGTAAAAAGATAACGCCCACGGTCTCCAGTCAGGGAAGACAATGGGCGTTTCGCCCCACAGCGATTTATCTTTGAAAAGCTGCTAAATGATTCTCAGAACCTTTTTTAAGGTTTGCAAGTGTCAATTTGATATCTGCTTTTTTAACTGTCTTAGATAGTGTTGCTAAATCAGCTAAATCCTTCTTTTCAATCAAGATGCCTACGGAGATTGCATCGAGTTCTGATAACTTTCCTTTAGCTACAAGTGTCTTGTACAATGCGGTTAAGGATTTATCAGTAAATTCTCCTGGCGCCTTGCCAATAGTTGGATTCTTTATGCCGTAAGTTTTAAGCAAAAGTGCAACGGCATCCATGTGGGTTTGTTCTGAACCAGAAATATTTTTAAATTTTGGGCTGATCGAAACAGCATCAAGTGCTGCATATACGTCGCGTGCCAATTTCTCTTCTTCTATCAAGTAGAGGAGCTGGGCTTTAGTGTTGGCACTAATGGTGGGGGTGGCCGCTTGGCCAGGCAGGGCTGTGGCCACCACGGCTATTGCGATAAGTGCCGCGAGAGTTTTTACTGTGTTTCTCATTTGAGCTCTATTCATTTGTTCACGACTGGAATATCCAGTAACTTGACTATACCCCTAGGGGTATATAGAATCAAGGAATTAGATACCAAAAAGATGGGGGTAGCACTTATGTGTTCTCAAGTTATGTGTCATATATGCAAGAAACCAACATGGTCAGGCTGTGGCCAACATATCGAAGAAGCACTTTCAAATGTTGCAGAGCAAGATCGTTGTAAGTGCTAGCACCAACAAAAGAAGCAAAATCTTAAAAAGCTAAAAGTAATGTTGGAGTTGAAGATTTTGGAGAGGATCTGAAATGTCTCGAATAGTTGTGCTCGGAGCTGGAATTGCGGGACATACAGCAGCGTTACACGCAAAACGACTACTTGGTAAAAATCATGAAGTAGTTGTTATTACGCCAAACTCGAAGTGGAACTGGATTCCCTCAAATATTTGGGTCGGCGTTGGAAAAATGCAGAAAGATCAAGTGCTCTTTGAATTGGCTCCAATTTACAAGCGCAAAGGAATCGAATTTCATCAGGCTCTGGCGCAAAATCTCTACCCCGAGGGTGATTCAGCAACTTCGAAATCCTACGTAGAAGTTTCTTATACAGATCCGGCCCGTCAGGGACAGATAAACCGCATCGAATACGATTATTTGATAAATGCCACTGGTCCCAAATTGAATTTTGCTGCAACACCCGGACTCGGGCCTGATGGTCATACGGTCTCCGTATGTACCGCGGGCCACGCAGTTGATGCAGCTGAAGCCCTGCATAAATCAATCGAACAAATGAAATCTGGACAGAAGCAACGTATTGCAATTGGAGTGGGTCACGGCACTTGCACCTGCGAGGGTGCTGCGTTCGAATATGCGTTCAACGTTGAACATGAAATCTCACAGGCAGGAGTTCGAGATTTAGCAGAGATAACCTACATAACTAATGAGTATGAGCTAGGGGACTTCGGTGTCGGTGGCATGATTTTTACTCAACATGGATTCCAAACTACAAGTAAGTTATGGACAGAATCTCTATTTAGAGAACGCAACATCAAAGCAATCTTAGGTTCGCACGTAGAGAAAGTTGAAGCAGGAAAGATTTATTACGAACAAGTTTCTGGAAACAAAGATATTCTCGAATTTGATTTTGCAATGTTACTGCCACCTTTTAGAGGCGTAGATCTAAAGGCCTTCAACAAGACAGGGGTAGATATTTCATCTGAAATTTTTGCCCCAAGTGGCTTTATGAAAGTTGATGCAGATTATTCAGGTAAAGCTTATGAAGAGTGGAAAGCCGAAGATTGGCCAAGCACATATCGCAACCCAATTTATCCAAATATATTTGCAGTAGGAATTGCCTTTGCGCCACCACATCAAATTTCAAAGCCACGAAAATCTCCTAACGGAACATTGATTGCACCGTCGCCTCCACGTACAGGCATGCCATCAGGAATCATGGGGAAATTGGCAGTACTTACAATTAAAGAATTGATCAAAAATGGAAATGCCGCCCAGCCGCACAAGGCTTCGATGGCAAAGATGGGAGCGGCGTGCGTGGCATCTGCTGGTTCAGGTTTAAGATATGGCTCCGCTGCCGCTATGACAATGTTTCCAATTGTTCCTGACTATGAGCAATACCCAAACACCGGACGCAGCCTGAAAGATACTTATGGTGAAATTGGTTTGAGTGGCCATTGGATTAAGTTGCTACTTCACTACATGTTCATCTACAAAGCCAAAGCCCGTCCGGGTTGGGCGCTGATTCCAGAGTGAGGCAGTAAATGGAAAATACAAATGATTCAATCTCACACGCCCCGCTGCCTACGGCTAGAACGCTGAAATTACGAAAGAACATATTCCTGCAGCTGTGGCGCTTTGCAGCAATTAACTTGAAGATGCTCAACATGATTCGAAAAGGACACCACCAAAAGTAGTCCAGTTGACATACCCCTAGGGGTATCTGTAATCTTCTCTTACTGAGCAAGGGAGTTTTATATGGCCACTAAAAAGATTTCACACGTACTAAATGATGCAGAGCAGATTGATTTGATCGTTAAACGAATTAAGCGTGCACAAGGCCAACTAGGAGCCGTAGCTCGAATGCTTGAAGAAGGACGCA
>CAZUWN010000098.1:0-3542 GCA_964624105.1 uncultured Candidatus Planktophila sp.
AGCCACAAGCTTCTTGCACCATTCCAGTTGAACCAGGCATGATTGTTAAAACTCAATTAACTTCACCAGTTGCAGATAAAGCGCAAAAAGGCGTGATGGAGCTATTGCTAGCTAACCACCCACTTGATTGCCCAGTCTGCGATAAGGGTGGCGAATGCCCGTTGCAAAACCAAGCAATGAGCAACGGAAATCCCGAGATGCGCCTAGATGGCGTAAAACGCACATTTGAGAAGCCAGTTGCGATTTCATCTTCAGTTCTACTTGATCGCGAACGTTGCGTGCTCTGTGCTCGCTGTACTCGTTTCTCAGATCAAATTGCCAGCGATCCATTTATTACTTTGAATGAACGTGGCGCACTTCAACAAGTTGGAATTTATGAAGAAGATCCATTTAAATCTTATTTCTCTGGCAACACAGTTCAAATCTGCCCAGTTGGCGCGCTCACCGGAACTTCATACCGTTTCCGTGCTCGTCCGTTTGATTTAGTTTCAACACCATCTGCTTGCGAACATTGCGCATCAGGTTGCGATCTTCGTACCGATGTTCGTCGCGGTAAGACGCTTCGTCGTTTAGCCGGTGACGATGCTGAAGTTAATGAAGAGTGGAACTGCGATAAGGGTCGTTGGGCATTTAAATATGTAACCGGGACTGATCGTTTAACTGTGCCACAGGTTCGTAATGAAAATGGCGAACTTGTTACCGCCTCTTGGCCCGAAGCAATTGCCGTGGCAGCTGCTGGACTTAAAAATGGGGCCGCAGTTCTAGTTGGTGGCCGCACAACTTATGAAGATGCATACGGATACAGCAAGTTTGCTCGCGTAGCCCTTGGCACAAACGATATTGATTTCCGTTCTCGCATTTCTTCCGATGAAGAACGTGAATTCTTAGCTGCTCGCGTAGTTAACAACTCAACTACTTATCGCGACATTGATAAAGCTGATCATGTTCTTCTAGTGGGCTTTGAGCCAGAAGAAGAATCACCAATTGTTTTCTTACGCATCAACAAGCAATTCAAGAAGCGCAGCCTGAAGGTAACTTCAATCGGCAGCAAAGAATCAATCGCCGTTGAAAAACTCAGCGCTAACTTCATTTGTGTACAGCCTGGCCAAGAGGCAGCAGCAGTTGCTACTCAAGAGCTAAGTAATAAGTCAGTTATTTTGGTGGGCGAGCGCGCAGCTGAAAGTGCTGGTTTATTGAGCGCTGCCGCAGCTTTAGCTGATCGCACTGGCGCAAAGTTGGCTTGGATTCCACGTCGCGCAGGCGAACGAGGCGCACTTGCAGCTGGCGCCATTGGTAATTTATTGCCTGGTGGTCGCCCAGTATCTGATGCCGCAGCCCGAGTTGATATTGCATCTCTCTGGAACGTGAATTCACTACCAAGTGAAATTGGCCGTAGCGCTGATCAAATTATTGCGGACGTTAATGGCGGAAAGATTTCAGCGCTACTAGTTGGTGGCATAGACCCACTTGATGGCCCTAATCCAACTGCAACAATTGCCGCCCTTGAAAAAGCATTTGTGGTTTCTCTGGAGATCGCTAATAGCGAAGTAACCAAGTACGCCGATGTGATTCTGCCGGTTGCGGCAATTACTGAAAAGAGCGGATCATTCCTGAACTGGGAAGGTCGCGCTCGTGCATTCGAGACTGCCGTTGATTCGCTAAACCGCAGCGACTTAAGAATTCTTTCCATGATTGCTGATGAGATGGGTCAATCTATTTCACTTGGCACAGTTGAAAATGCCGCAAAAGAAATTGCAAATATCGGAAACTGGGATGGCACAACTGTTGCAACACCAAATGTTTCAGCAGCGAGTGCACATTCAGTAACTGGCGATCAGGCTGTACTAACTTCTTGGCGTCGTTTGCTTGATCTCGGAACTCTGCAAAAGGGTGAAGAAAATCTAGCCGGTACTGCTCGTCGCGCAGTTGCAGTTATTTCGCCAAAGCGTGCAGCTGCCCTTGGCGCTGTCGATGGCGATCTACTAAGAATTTCAAATGACAATGGCTGGGTTATGTTGGCAGCCCTGGTTGAAAATATTCATGACGATGCAGTGTGGGCACCGCGCAACTCTGCCGGTTCGCAACTGCTTGCCAATTTAGGAGTCGCGCATAACTCAGTAGTTACGGTGGTGAAAGCATGACAAATGCTCAATTAATCGCAGGCGATCCAGGCTGGCTAATCGCCGTAAAAGCCGTATTGGTCTTCGCTTTATGCGTATTGCTAACACTGATGTCGGTATGGGGCGAGCGTCGCCTAGTTGCTCGTATGCAACAGCGCCTTGGTCCTAACCGCGTTGGTCCATTCGGCTTGATTCAATCTTTAGCTGATGGCGTTAAGTTAGCTCTTAAGGAAGATTTAATTCCAGCTGCTGCAGATAAAATTGTCTTCATCGTTGCGCCAATAATTAGCGTAACTACTTGCTTTATGTCCTTCGCTGTAATTCCGTTCTCTGGCCAAGTTACCTTGTTCGGAAAAGTTACGGCGATGCAGCTAACTGATATTCCAGTCGGCGTTCTCTACGTTTTGTCGATCGCCTCAATTGGCGTTTACGGCATTGTGTTAGCCGGTTGGTCTTCTGGTTCAACGTATCCACTACTCGGTGGACTTCGTTCAAGTGCTCAAGTAATTTCCTATGAAATTGCGATGGGACTTTCACTAGTTGCCGTCTTTATCTACGCCGGTTCAATGTCTACTTCCGAAATTGTGGAAGCACAGAGCCAGTGGTGGTACGCCGTAGTTCTCTTCCCATCATTCATTATTTACGCAATCTCAATGGTGGGCGAAACTAACCGTGCGCCATTTGACTTAGCTGAAGCTGAAGGCGAATTAGTTGGCGGTTTCCACACTGAGTATTCATCACTTAAATTCGCACTCTTCTTCTTAGCTGAATATGTAAACATCATTGCTGTTTCAGCTCTTGCTACAACGCTCTTCTTAGGTGGCTACCACGCACCTCCAGGTCTTGGCTTTACTGAAGCATGGCTAGGTGGCTGGTTCACCATGGTCTGGTTCTTCGCCAAAGTTATTCTCTTCTTCTTTGTATTCGTCTGGTTGCGCGGCACATTGCCTCGTATGCGTTATGACCAGTTCATGCAATTTGGTTGGAAAGTCTTAATTCCAGTTTCCTTAGCCTGGATCATGATCGTGGCTACATTGCGTGTTCTTTCACTAAATGGAGCTCCAAGAGCAGCCACAATCGCCTTTGCGAGCACTGTTGTGCTTCTTGTTATGTTGGTTAATTTCGGTTTCGAAAATGCCAAGAATAAGAAGAAGAACACACCTTTCGCTGAAGTATCTGAACCAGAATTCGCAGTTCCACAACTGCCAATCAAGGTGTCAACCATCAATGTTTCAACTGGAAAGAAAGGAGATCAATAATGTCTGATCACATCGAACCGATGAATAAGAAAGAGATCTCCGTAAACGAGGTTGAATTCGCGCAGATTGAGCAGAATGGGCCGAAAAACCTGTTCAATCAGATGCAAGGTTTCTGGGTTACTTTCGCAACAATGTTTAAGAAAGTAAATACCGTTAGCTATCC
>CAZUWN010000099.1:0-3464 GCA_964624105.1 uncultured Candidatus Planktophila sp.
ACTTGAAACTTAGTTGTAGCTGGCATCGTCAAGATTTGATCAACGATCGCCTGCGGTGATTGTCTAGTTACTTCTTGGCCACACTTCGGGCAATGCGGACGACCGGCACGGGCAAATAAAAGTCTTAAGTAGTCATAAACCTCAGTAATCGTGCCCACCGTTGAGCGCGGATTACGGTTAGTTGATTTCTGGTCAATCGAAACTGCCGGTGATAAGCCTTCAATGAAATCGACATCTGGCTTATCCATCTGACCAAGGAATTGACGCGCATAGGCCGATAGGGATTCAACATAGCGACGTTGACCTTCGGCAAAGATGGTGTCAAAGGCAAGGGATGATTTTCCAGAACCAGATAAGCCCGTAAAAACAACTAGCGAATTACGGGGTAGCTCAATCGAGACATCTTTTAGGTTATGTTCGCGGGCACCGCGAACTACCAACTTATCAATGCTCATCGATTAATGACCCGCTTCTTCCATATTTCGTAGCTCGCGCTTTAGCTCCTTGAGCTCATCGCGCAAACGCGCAGCAAGTTCAAAATGTAGATCGGCTGCGGCGCTGCGCATCTGATCGGTGAGCGACTCTATCAAGCCCATTAACTCTTGTCGCGGCATAGAAAGTATCGACTTCGTGTGGAAACCAATCGCTGGAACGCCTGACTTAGATTTCTTGCCCGATGCCAATAGCAAGTCGCTATCTTCGCCCTCTTTGTTAATTAGGTCAGTAATGTCCGAGATTCTCTTGCGCAGTGGCTGCGGATCAACGCCACGTTCAAGGTTATAGGCAACTTGCTTGGCTCGACGACGATTGGTTTCATCAATTGCTTTAGCCATGGATTTTGTAATGTTATCGGCATACATATGCACTTCACCTGAAACATTTCGAGCCGCACGGCCAATCGTTTGAATTAGCGATGTTGCCGAACGCAAGAAGCCTTCTTTGTCCGCATCTAAAATCGCGACCAATGAAACTTCAGGTAGATCTAGACCTTCGCGCAGCAAGTTAATACCAATCAAAACATCGTATTCACCATTGCGCAGTTCGCGCAGCAGTTCAACGCGTCGCAAAGTATCTACTTCGCTATGAAGGTATCGAACCCGAACTCCCCTGCCCTGCAAATAATCTGTTAAATCTTCAGACATTTTCTTAGTCAACGTAGTTACTAGAACACGTTCATTTAGCTCAGCTCGTTTATTTATCTCTAGCAGCAAGTCATCAATCTGACCCTTGATTGGTTTGATAATGATCTGTGGATCAACCAAACCAGTCGGGCGAATAACTTGCTCGACCACATCGTTTTCAACTTTAGTTAGCTCATACGGGCCAGGGGTTGCCGATAGAAATACTTTTTGACCAACTCGTTCTAAGAATTCATTCCAGCGAAGCGGGCGGTTATCTAGCGCGCTAGGCAGGCGGAAGCCGTGTTCAACCAGGGTTCGCTTACGTGAGGCATCGCCTTCATACATGGCACCAATCTGTGGCACCGTTACATGGCTTTCATCAATTACCAGTAAGAAATCTTCTGGAAAATAATCCAGCAAACAGTGCGGGGCAGAGCCGGAGTCACGACCATCTAGATGTTTTGAATAATTCTCAATACCTGAACAGAAACCCAATTGCGCCATCATTTCCAGGTCAAAAGTCGTTCGCATGCGCAAACGCTGGGCTTCGAGTAATTTGCCTTGTCGCTCAAAAATTTCGAGTTGAACGGCAAGTTCTGCCTCGATGTCGGCGATAGCGCGCTTAATTGTTTCTGGGCCAGCGGCATAGTGAGTAGCTGGAAATACATACATCTCAGTTTCCTCACGAATGATCTCGCCAGTTAGTGGATGTAACGTAGTAATTCGTTCAATCTCATCACCAAACATTTCGATGCGCAGAGCAAGCTCTTCATACATCGGAATAATCTCGATGGTGTCACCGCGCACGCGGAAAGTGCCTCGTTCAAAAGCCATGTCATTGCGCTTGTACTGAATATCAACAAAACGACGGAGCAAAGTATTGCGATCTATTTCATCGCCCACCTTTAACTGAATCATGCGATCTACATATTCCTGCGGAGTTCCCAGGCCATAAATACAAGAAACTGTGGCGACCACAATAACATCGCGCCTAGTAAGGAGCGAGTTAGTTGCCGAGTGGCGCAATCGCTCTACTTCTTCATTAACGCTGGAATCTTTTTCAATGAAAGTATCGGTTTGCGGTACATATGCTTCAGGTTGGTAATAGTCGTAATACGAAACGAAGTATTCAACGGCGTTATTCGGTAGCAGTTCTTTGAATTCATTAGCTAGCTGAGCAGCTAAAAGTTTATTTGGCGCTAAGACCAGTGTTGGCCGTTGTAACTTCTCAATTAACCAGGCAGTTGTGGCTGACTTACCGGTACCAGTTGCACCTAAGAGAACTACATCTTGCACCCCGTCATTGATGCGGCGGGCAATTTCCTCGATCGCAGTTGGCTGATCGCCAGCTGGCACGTAATCACTAATTACTTGAAAAGGGCTGACTTTGCGCTGCAGGTCGCTGACCGGACGCATTTATTTACCGTGAGTTTTACTAAGTGGCAGTAATACGCTCTGCCAAATCTCTTCTACTTGGCGCAATAGTGCGTCTTCATCACCATTATTTTCAATCACTAGGTCACAGTGAGAAACGCGATCTTCGCGTGATGCTTGGGCTGCCATGCGGCCAACTATTTCATGGCTGGCTAGCCCGCGCTCTTTCAAACGGCTGGTGCGAGTTTCCACATCTGACTCAACCGTAATTGCATAATCAAAACGACTGCGGGAGTTTGATTCGGCTAACAATGGGATCTCATAAATCACGATTGCATCCATTGGCAGTGATTTCTTGGCTTCTTCAAATAGCCGTTGCACCTCAGGGTGAACAATTGCTTCTAGCTTAAGTTTCGCAGTTGGGTCCGCGAAAATGATCTCACCTAACTTGCGACGATCAATATCGCCATCTTTAAGAATCTGATCGCCAAAGGTTGTAACCACTACATCGAAACCTTTACTGCCTCGCTCAATTGCAACGCGAGCTAATTGATCGGCATCAAATACGTAAGACCCTAACTGATGGAAATACTTGGCAACATGGGATTTCCCAGAGCCAATTCCACCAGTTAGGGCCACGATTAACATCGAGTTATCTAACTGCTAGCTAAAACTAAGTTATTCAGCTGATTCAGTAGTTGCTTCAGTTGCAGGTGTCTCTGAAGTGTAGGAAGTTGCTGATTCAGCATCTGGTGCTGGTTCAGCTGCAGCATCGGCTGCTTTCGCTTCTGACTTCTGCTTCTTGTGAGCTAGGAAGCGCTCTTGAGCGAGAGCATATTGTGCTTCCCATTCAATGCGCTGAGTGTCATAGCCAGGCTTCCACTCTTGAGTATCTGCATCGAAACCTTCTGGATAGATGAAGTTTCCTTCAGCATCGTAACGAGCAGCCATTCCGTATTGAGTTGGATC
>CAZUWN010000100.1:0-3447 GCA_964624105.1 uncultured Candidatus Planktophila sp.
GGTGTGCGGATTTTGCCCATGCGCATTAAACGAATTTTTGTAGCCAAGTAAGTATTACTCCTGTAAATGTATGTCGTACCGGATTTCGCTTCAGCGGGGTGCGAAGCTAATCAAGAACGCGCTTTGGACTTAGGTAAGTTCCGGGGATAGAGGGCCCCGTCACAGGAGGCCAATCTTGCCAGTTTCAGGCTCAGATACGAAATCGAGCGGGAGCCTAGCCCTGCTCCTCAGCTGCGCGTTTAGCGGGGTTTCCAGAGCGAGACTTCTTCTTAGGCGGCTGATTGCCCTTATTCGGCGCGCTCATACCTGCAAAAGAACCTGGTGGCAGCGCAGCCCCTGGCGGCAAACCCATTCCAGCCGGCATACCTGCAGGAACTTTGCCATTGCGCATCTGCTTCATCATTTTCTGGGCCTGAGTAAAGCGCTCAACCAGTGAATTAACTTCGGAAACTTGGCGACCACTGCCAGCTGCAATTCGAGCACGGCGCGAACCATTTAAAACTTTCGGATCACGGCGCTCAGTTGGTGTCATCGATTGCACGATTGCTTTGGTGCGCACGATTTCAGATTCATCGAAGTTTTCGATCTGCTTTTTCATCGCACCTGCGCCAGGCAACATGCCCAAAATTTTGCCCATTGAACCCATCTTCGACATGGCTGAAATCTGTTCTAGGAAATCTTCGAGAGTGAAGTCATCGCCACGTGCAAACTTTTCTTCCATCTTCGCAGCGCCTTCGCCACTAAATGCTTTCTTAGCTTGCTCGGCCAGCGTTGCAACATCGCCCATACCCAAGATGCGTGAAGCCATGCGATCAGGGTGGAATAAATCAAAGTCCGCTAATTTTTCACCAGTTGAGGCAAACATAATTGGCTTACCAGTTTGGGTAACGATTGAAAGCGCAGCGCCGCCTCGAGCATCGCCATCTAACTTAGTTAGCACTACCCCATCGAAGCCAACGCCATCTTGGAATGCTTGCGCAGTTCGCACCGCATCTTGACCAGTCATGGCGTCTACGACAAAGAGGATTTCATCGGGTGAAATTGCATCGCGAATATCTTTAGCTTCTTGCATTAACTCTTCATCGACACCAAGTCGACCAGCAGTATCAACAATTACGATGTTATGTAGCTTTGCTTTGGCGAATGCAATACCTTCGCGCGCGACTTCAACTGGATTACCAACTCCATTACCTGGCTGCGGCGCAAACACTGGAATTCCGGCGTTCTGACCAACAACTTGTAACTGCGTTACCGCATTAGGGCGTTGTAAATCTGAGGCGACCAAAATCGGAGTATCGCCCTGGTCGGCAAAATATTTCGCCAATTTTCCAGCCAGAGTTGTTTTACCAGCGCCTTGCAAACCTGCCAACATGATTACCGTTGGTGCTACTTTTGCTAAGCGCACGCGTCGGGCTTGGCTACCAAGTAACTCAACAAGTTCTTTGTTAACAATTTCAAAAATCACTTGGGCTTGATTAGCGCCCGCTTGCAGATCGGTTAAGGCTGCTTTCGCCTGAACTTCAATTTTGCCGACAAAATCTTCAACGACTGTTAAAGCTACGTCGGCATCTAGTAAAGCTTGTCGAATCTCTTGGCAAACATTTGCGACGTCGGAAGAAGATAACTTTCCTCGCGACCTTAGCGATGCGAATGCATTGCTAAACCGATTACCAAGAGACTCGAACATAGCCTCATCTTACTAACAACTTAGGAACTGACTAAATTGTGCCCTCGAACTAAATCGCTTCTGAACCTCGCTCGCCGGTGCGCACGCGAACCACATCTTCAACGGGCGTAGTCCAGACTTTGCCATCACCGATCGAACCAGTCGAAGCTGCCTTAACGATTACTCCGACCACGGAATCAGAGTCTTCATCATCGACCAGAACTTCAACTCTTACCTTTGCGATTAGGTCAACCTTGTACTCAGCACCGCGATAAACCTCAGTGTGACCACGCTGGCGACCAAAGCCACTTGCTTGTGAAACTGTGATGCCCTTTACGCCAAAAGCTTC
The DNA here is from genome assembly GCA_964624105.1 of uncultured Candidatus Planktophila sp. GTDB lineage: Bacteria > Actinomycetota > Actinomycetes > Nanopelagicales > Nanopelagicaceae > Planktophila. The sequence continues at coordinate 2,016 of CAZUWN010000100.1, forward strand.
AAGTGCATCTTTTACTTCTTCTAACTTATGTGGCTTCAAAATTGCTGTTACTAGTTTCATATTAAGGAACCTCCACGAGTTGATCCGGACATTTCATAAGCAGATTCGGCATGTTCATTGAAGTCGACGCCCTCTAATTCAGATTCCTTTGTAACGCGGAAGCCGATGGTCTTTTCAATCGCAAAACCGATGATCAATGTTGCTAGGAAGGAGTAACCGGCAACCAAGGCAACTGCAAGTGCTTGCTTACCAAGAAGCGCGGTTCCGCCACCGAAGAACAATCCATCTAGACCAATGCTGTTAACCGCACTTGATCCGAAGAGTCCGATTGATAGTGAGCCCCAGATGCCGCCGACTAAGTGCACGCCGACCACATCTAAGGAATCATCGAAGTTGAATAGATACTTCATACCAACTGCAACCGAACAGATAACACCGGCCAAGAAGCCAATTACGACTGCGGCCCAAGGAGCAACGAATGCACAAGCTGGTGTGATTGCTACTAAACCAGCGACTGCACCGGATGCAGCACCAAGAGTGGTTGCATGACCGTTGCGAACTTTTTCAACAAAGATCCAACCGATCAGTGCGGCAGCTGCAGCAACTTGAGTATTTAAGAAAGCTAAACCAGCGATGCCATTTGCACCAAGTGCTGAACCAGCGTTGAAGCCAAACCAACCAAACCAAAGTAGACCAGCACCAAGCATTACCAATGGCAATGAGTGCGGACGCATTGATTCTTTGCGCCAACCGATGCGCTTACCCAGAACTATGGCCAGTGCTAAACCAGCAGCACCAGCATTAATGTGAACTGCGGTACCGCCAGCAAAGTCCTGCACGCCCTTAGCCGCTAAATAGCCAGCACCTGTTACAACATCGCCGACCTTATTGCCGAATGCGAATACCCAGTGCGCAACTGGCAAATAAACGACCGTTGTCCAGATCGCAACAAAGATTGTCCAAGGAACAAACTTCGCACGATCAGCAATTGCACCTGAAATAAGTGCTGGCGTAATAATCGCAAACATCAATTGGAAAGCTGCAAAAACTAGAAGTGGAATCGGATACTCGCCACCATTGTTGGCAACTGCATCGACTTGATTTCCTAGATCAGAAATCTTGATCGCGCCATACCAGGCAGATTTACCATCGACGCCGAAAGCTAATTCAAAGCCGTAGATAACCCAGATGATGCTGACAACGCCAACTGTGGCCATTGACATCATCATCATATTTAAAACGCTCTTAGTGCGAACCATGCCGCCGTAGAAAAATGCGAGGCCCGGAGTCATCAGCAAGACCAATGCAGAACTTGCCAACATCCAAGCGGTATCACCAGTACTTATATCCATGAATAATCACTTTCGAAGAGGTTATGCGATTCTCGCCTTTGAGATGGCGGTAATCTCTCTCAAACTGATTACAGGAATTC
>CAZUWN010000101.1:0-3437 GCA_964624105.1 uncultured Candidatus Planktophila sp.
AGCACCGTCTAGAAGATGCGATCTCTGCAACCCGTGCCGCAGTTGAAGAAGGCATCGTGGTTGGCGGCGGCGCAGCACTAGTACATGCAGCAGATGCTCTCGAAGGCGATCTTGGCTTCGAAGGTGATAAGGCTGTTGGTGTTCGCTTAGTTCGTAAAGCTTGCGACGAGCCACTTCGTTGGATCGCTGAGAATGCCGGTCTTGAAGGTTATGTAGTTGTAGCAAAAGTTCGTGCGATGAAAGCCAATGAAGGTTTCAATGCAGCAACTGATGTTTACGGCGACTTAGCTAAAGACGGTGTAATCGATCCAGTTAAGGTAACTCGTTCAGCTTTAGCTAACGCTGCTTCAATTGCTGCGATGTTTATTACAACTGAAGCTGTTGTATACGAGCGCCCAGCCGATGAAGCACCTGAAGCTGCTGGTGGCCACGGTCATTCACATGGCCCTGGTGGACACGGTCATTAAAAGGTCTGGCATGAATTAAGAACTAAATAAAAAACCCGCCGAAGATTCGGCGGGTTTTTTATTTTCGGGGCTTAATTAATAATTAGCTTGCAGTCGATAGCGCAACTGCGCCAACGCGGTCAAGAATTGCGACGCGATCATCTTCAGATAGACCGCCCCAGATTCCATAAGGCTCTTGCACTGCGAGTGCATGTTTGCGGCAAGCATCAAGAACCGGACAGCTACTGCAAACAGCTTTGGCAACATTTTCGCGATTGCGGCGACGTGGCCCGCGTTCACCATCTGGATGAAAGAACATCTCACTGGGCAAGTCACGGCAAGAACCGTCTTGCTGCCAATCCCAGTTTTCAACAACTGGTTTTGGAAGTCGAGAAACTTCGCTCATTTGGACCCCTTGGATGCTTGAATTTCTATTGAGGTGAACCATACAACCGCTTCATAGGTTGTTCAAGTATCGAGTACCCCAATCCTAGGTTTGGGGGCGATTTGAGCGTACTCCGGTGGCGCGAATCTCACCTACCCCCCAAGATTGGGGCATGGATCAACCCCTGACCGTAGCTGCTCTAGCCCGCCAGATTGGCGTGGCCCCGGCAACTCTGCGGACCTGGGATCGTCGCTATGGCCTAGGGCCAACCGAACATGTTGAAGGCAGTCATCGCCGATATTCGCGGGCAGATGTAGCCAGATTAGTAATGATGCGCCGGTTGATAACAACTGGTGTGGCGCCAAGTGATGCTGCACAAAGAGCAAAAGCACATAATGGTGAAGTTTCAATTCCAGAGTTAGTTACTGAGATTGTTGTTGCTGAAGAATTGGTTGCCAGCATTTGCCGCGCAGCAGAATCACTAGATCGCGAATTTGTACTACAAGCGCTGCGCCAAGAATTGATGAAAAATGGCGTAATTAACTGCTGGCAGAACGTAATCGTGCCGGTCCTAATAAATGTTGGAAATAGTTGGGAAAAAACTGGCGAAGGCATTGAGGTCGAACATTTATTGACTGAATTAATAAAATCAGTTCTACGCGAAGCAGTACCAGAAGAATTTGAAGCGGTGAATGCTCGACCAGTTCTACTTGCATGCGTGGGCGAAGAACTTCATTCACTAGCTCTACATGCACTTGCTGCAGCTTTAGCTGAGCGCGAGATTTCTAGTAATTTCTTGGGTGCTCGCACCCCGCTTGCTGCGCTCTGCGGAATCATTAATAAGACTGCGCCACCAGCACTATTTTTGTGGGCGCAGTTATCCGAAAATGGTGACCCACGATTCTTCGAAGAATTACCTGCAGTGCGCCCTGCTCCCAAAATTATTCTGGGTGGGCCGGGCTGGAATCCAAAACAATGTAGCGAAGTCACTGTGGCTACTGATTTACAGCGTGCGTGTGAGGAAATTACGCAGGCAATCGGATCCTAAAAGAGCCGTTAGACTTTGGCCTTATCGATTGAAGGGGAGGCCAAGATGAGCGATGACAAGATCGCAATGATGGGCCTGACCTATGACGATGTGCTCTTATTGCCAGATGCTTCTGAAGTTGTTCCTTCTGAAGTAGAAACTTCAACTCAGTTAACTCAAAATATAACGTTGGCAGTTCCGCTGATTTCTTCAGCGATGGATACCGTAACTGAATCACAACTCGCAATCGCAATGGCTAAAGCCGGTGGCATTGGCATCATTCACCGTAATTTGCCAATTGCCGAACAAGTAACGCACGTTAAATTAGTTAAGAACGTCGGCATGGTTGGCGCAGCTGTTGGTGTTGGCGACGATGGATTCGCTCGTGCGCAAGCACTAATTGAAGCTGGCGTTGATGTGGTTGTTGTTGATACTGCACATGGTCATCATCGCGCAGTGCTTGATGCAATTGCTCGCATTAAGAAATTTTCGCCAACTACCGAAATTATTGGCGGCAATGTGGCAACTCGCGCTGGCGCACAAGCTTTAATTAATGCTGGCGCCGATGCCGTGAAAGTTGGAGTTGGTCCCGGTTCAATTTGCACGACTCGCATTGTGGCCGGTGTTGGAGTTCCACAAATTACCGCCATCATGGAGGCTGCTAAAGCATGTGGCAAAGCTGGTATTCCATTGATCGCCGATGGTGGTCTGCAATATTCAGGCGACATTGTTAAAGCACTTGTTGCTGGCGCAAATTCGGTAATGCTTGGTTCGTTACTTGCCGGCTGCGAAGAATCACCTGGTGAATTAATTGAAATTGATGGCCGCAAATATAAGGGCTATCGCGGAATGGGTTCACTCGGTGCGATGCAATCACGCGGCGAGCAGAAGTCTTATTCCAAGGATCGTTATATGCAGGACGATGTTTTATCTGAAGATAAATTAGTTCCCGAAGGCATCGAAGGAAAAGTTTTATATCGCGGCACTGTGGCTGAAGTAGTTCATCAATTAGTTGGTGGTCTGCGTTCTGGAATGGGATATGCCGGAGCACCAGATATCAATACTTTGCGCCGCGATGGTCGCTTAATTCAAATTACCGCAGCTGGCCTACAAGAGAGCCATCCGCACGACGTATTACACGTGGCAGATGCCCCTAATTATGCGAAGAAAGGCTAGGGCTAAGAAAAATGTTCGAGATTGAAATTGCACCCGGCAAGCGCGCCCGCCAGGCTTACTCTTTTGACGATATTGCGATTGTGCCTTCGCGTCGTACTCGCGACCCGGAAGATGTTTCTACTTCATGGCAGATCGATGCTTATAAATTTGATCTACCAATGTTGGCAGCGCCAATGGATTCAGTGGTTTCGCCACAAACTGCAATTGCGATCGGCAAGTTAGGCGGCCTCGGTGTTCTAAACCTCGAAGGCCTCTGGACCCGATATGAAGATCCCCGCATTCAGCTTGGTGAAATTGCATCAATGCCTGATGCGCAGGCAACTCGTCGTATGCAAGAACTTTATAGCGCACCTATTCAGCCAGCGCTGATCAAAGAGCGCATTAAGCAAATTCGCGAAGCTGG
>CAZUWN010000102.1:0-3338 GCA_964624105.1 uncultured Candidatus Planktophila sp.
CTTGATTTACATCATCAGATTTCAGTTCTTAATAAGGTTGAAGAAATTAAGGCAACCGGCGTCACTATTATTTCAACGATGCACGACATCACTTTGGGCGCCATGTATGCAGAGCGAATCATCATCATGCAAAGTGGGCGAGTGCTATTAGATGGTGAATCTCAGTCTGTAATCCACTCACCCGAGCTGCGTAGCGCCTTTGATGACCGCATTAGCGTGCACTTGCTCGAGAACGGGCGCCCAGTAATTATCGCTGCCAAGCGTGCGACGGGGTTAGAGCAAGGGGTTATTTAGTACCTAACCTTTGTAATTTAGGGGTTAGAGATAGCAATTCTCGCCCATCTGCGTAACCCTATGCCCATGACTGCGCTTGATTCAGATATCACCCTTTCGAGAATCCGCCCGCCTGAACTGCCAGCTAATTTCCTTTCTAGGCGCCACCTATTTGAGTTAATCGATGATCGAGCCCCTGGCTACACCATGGTGGTGGCTCCGGGTGGATATGGGAAAACCTCACTCATTGCCGAGTGGGCGAAACAAAGTAAGAAAAAAATTGCTTGGTACACGATGTCAGAATCCGACAAAATGGGAGAAATTCCCACCTACTTAATTAGCGCTATCCGTCAAGTAATTCCAAATTTCGAAACTCAAACAGAAGAACTTACTGTCACTTCGATTTATCAGGCTATTGCAAATCTTAACGAGGATATTGTTTTAGTTCTAGATAATGTTGTTGACACTGCTACCTACCAACTTAATGTTGCTCAATCCTATATGGATGCGATACCCGACAATATTCATATATTTGCACTACGACGATCTATGCCAACAGTCTCGCTTAAGCGATTTTCAAGTATTGGGCGCTTATCAGTTATCACCGCGGGCGACTTAGTCTTTTCCAAAGATGAAATTAAATCATTACTTCAAATTTCTGGTGTAGACGCAAATGAAAAGAAAATAAATCAAATTGCCCAACAAACCCATGGCTGGCCATCTGCCGTTGGAATTATTGCAAGTGGCGAGGATAGCAAATTTGACCTAGAAGTTGACGACAGCCTCGTTAAGAATTTAGTTTCAAGTAAGTTTGAAAAACTATCGAAAGAGACTCGAGAGCTGCTAATTGCAATGTCTAGTTTTGAAGTCTTTGATTTAGATTTAGTGACATCAATTATGCAGAAACCTGCAAATGAGACAAACCTAAATAAACTAGCCGCTGAAGGTGTTTTTCTAATGTTGGCTGCTGGCCAAAAAAGTTCGTACATTTTCAATAACTCCGCACGCGAAGTGATTAATGAGATAGCTCTCGCTGACAGCAAGAACTATCGTAAGAATCAGATAGCAATTTCTGAACTTTTTCAGCTTCGAGACCAATCGAACTTGTCGGTATCTCATGCAATAAAGTCTGGTGATTCCGACTACCTACGTCAGATGTTCAAACCGGTAATGCGAAAATTGATTCAGCAAAGTGATGGTCGCAATATTCTCTATTGGAGTAACTATTTACCGACAGATAACACCCGCAATCAATTATTTTCAGAACTTGCCAAAATCATGGGTCACCTGACTAGTTTTGAATTTGACCGCACAATCCAGTTGGTCGAGGAGATGCGTTTTACATATAAAGACTCCCCGTTATTTCCATTTATTAAACAGATTAACGCTGCCGCACTGGCGCATATCGCGTTCTGTCGAGGTCGGCTAATTGAATTTGATACTCAGGTGGAAGTTGTTTTGCTCGAACCAAAGACCGAGCCTGCCATAGAGCAATCTGACCGACTAGGAATCTTGCGAGTACATGCTGCGAGATCGTTTATCTTCGAAGATTCCACAATTTTAAATTCGATTGAATCTGAACTGCAAGAAATTATCAATAAGAGCAGCGCACCAGAAGACCTTTTTATCTGGCAGACAATTCGAGCTATGAAGTTATTCCTGGACGGTGAATACCTGCAGGCTTTTGATGCCGCGTCGCTATCTGAAGAAATTGGGCAGCGCAATGAATACGCAGGATTCTTTGGCTACACCGAAGCTATCTACATTAAGGCGCGTTGCCATTTAGAATTTTGTGAAGAAGATAAGGCAACCGAAGAGCTAAAAAAGCTGGCGAAGCTCGCTCGAGAATGGCAGCAATGGCCATGGGTATTTATGGCCGAAAGCTTCATGGCGCGGTCTTTGATGATGAATGGCAAAGTTGAAGAAGCATTTGCTGTTGTGCGCGATCATCGCCAACTTGCCTCAGAGTTTAAAGGTGAAGATGGCCTAAGTTTGATTATCGATATAAATGAGCTATTTCTTCGGTTCTGGATTAAAGATTATGAACGTTCAAGCCAGATACTAAACCGCTTACCCAAAGATTTAATCTTTACCCACCAATATCGCCAGGCACTCGGTGCGGTATCGAAGAATGAAGTGAAGAAAAAGGTAGTACCAGAGATTTTAGAATCTGACACTGCTCGCGAAAAGATTTGGAAATCTTTAGTTGGTTGCGAGGCAAACATTTCGCAGGAAACATTGGCGATGGATGCCTTGAAGATTGGACTCGATGTTGGTGCACGAGTGGGTGCAAAAGAGAGTTTCTTGCGGCAAGATCCCACAATTCTGGAGTTGATTATTCGCAGCGCTTCTAAACGTCCAACTGTCTATCTCGAAGAATTAGCTCGCGCCGCCGCTCAGCGAATGAATGCAAAGAACAATCAGAATGCGGCGCTGACCCAACCGTTAACTAAGCGCGAAATAGATGTATTGCGCTCACTAGCCACGGGTAAGCCAATCACGGCAATCGGTAAGACCTTACATATTTCGCATAACACGATGAAGACTCACTTGCGCAATATCTATCGCAAATTGAGCGCTAGTGGACGCGAAGAAGCAGTAGTGAAAGCACAGACCCTATTCATAATTTAGGATAGTTAAATGGTTTCAGAACTAGATTTGACGCAGGCTACCCTAGTAACGCAGCGTCTTGAGCTGCATCACATTAGCGGTGCAAATCTGATCACGCTTTTTGAGGATCGCGACGATGCACCAATTCTAAAGAATGCGAATTTCACTAATCCGCACCGAGTTTTAGTTGATTTTCAAGGGCCACTTCATTGGCGAGTGCCGCAAGTTAAAGCTGATCCCAGTTGTAATAAATGGTTTGTGCGCCAGATCGTGTTAAAGCAAAGTCGCGAAATTATAGGCAGTACCAGTTTTCATGGCGCACCTGATGAAAACGGCATGGTTGAAATTGGTTTAGGAATTGAGCCAGAATTTCATAATCAGGGTTTTGCTAAAGAAGCTTTGATGGCGATGTGGTCTTGGGCCATAGACCAACCAGACGTTAAATCATTTAGATA
>CAZUWN010000103.1:0-3338 GCA_964624105.1 uncultured Candidatus Planktophila sp.
GCAGCGGCTGCATACATTGGGTTGAGCAAGCCAGCTGCTGCAATTGGAATACCAACAATATTGTAAGCAAATGCCCAAGTTAGATTGCCTTTAATAATTCTGATGGTGCTATCTGACAATTGCAGAGCAGCAATAGCCGCGTTTAGATCTGGTCGCATCAAAGTTATGTCGGCTGCCGCAATTGCGGTATCGGTGCCAGTACCCATAGCCATGCTTAAGTCAGCTGCGGCAATGGCAGCAGCATCATTGATGCCATCGCCAATCATTAAAACTTTATGACCCTTGCTCTGTAAATTAGTAATTGCGGCTAATTTACTCTCAGGTGAGGCAGCTGCGGTTACTTGGCTGATATCAATTCCAACTTTAAGTGCAACAGCGTGGGCAACTCCTGGTGAATCACCAGTTACTAACCAAGGAGAAATTCCCATCTCTTTAAACTTAGCAATAGTTTGCGCAGCATCGGCTTTAATTTCATCCCCGACTGAAAAGACCGCAAGTGCGATGCCATCCCACGCCATTACTGAAACCGTAAGTGCTTGTGCCTGCGCTGCGCTAACAGCCGCTTGGATATCAGGATGGAAATCAACGCTGCTATGAGCTACTGCTGCAGGCGAGCCAATTAAAACTACCGGGGAGTGAATTCCTAAATTAACTCGGCCAGCAGCACCGTTACCCGGAGATACTGAGTAATCAGTAACGGTTGTTGGTCTAATTCCTTGGGCTGCGATGTATTCAGCAATTGCTTGACCAACTGGGTGAGTGTTCTGGCTTTCAATTGAAAGTGCCGATGACAAAATTGTGGCTTCTTTAATTAGCTCTGGATAAATCTGAGCTAATTGTGCAGCTGCACCTAATGAAACCGTGGCAGTACTAACTTTCATCTGGCCGGTAGTTAAAGTGCCAGTTTTATCGAGTAGAACTCGGTCAATTCCGCGCGAAGCTTCAAGTGCGCTAGGTGAGGAAATGACTATTCCACGCTGGGCACCGCGACCAGATGCCACCATTAGCGCAACTGGCGTAGCAAGACCCAAGGCACAAGGGCAAGCAATAACTAGTACTGCGATTCCTGTTGCTATCGCATTAGTTAGTTGTGAGTCATATAAATACCAAGCCAAACCAGTAGCAAATGCAACCAGTGTTACTACTGGCACGAAAATGGCGCTGATTTTATTCACTCTAGTTTGAATAGGGGAGCGGCCACCTTGTGCCGAAAGTACCATTGCCGTAATTCGCGACAATTCAGTATCGCCACCAATTCGAGTTGCCTTAACAATAATGCGACCATTGTGATTGAGCGTTGCCCCAATTACTTTCGAACCAGGCTTAACTTCAACTGGTAACGATTCACCTGTGATCATTGAGTTATCAACTGAGCTAGTACCTGAGATAACTTCGCCATCGGAAGCTATTCGCTCACCTGGCTTAACTAAGAATTCATCGCCTACTTGCAGATTTGCAATTGGAATAATAACTTCTTGGCCCGAACGAATAACTGTTACTTCCTTGCTACCTAGTTCAAGGAGTGATTGCAGAGCACTTCCGGCATTAGCTTTGGCTCTAGCTTCTAGGTAGCGACCAAGAATTACAAAGAGCAGAACTCCGGCTGCAACTTCGGTATAGACATCACCGTTTCCAGTTGCATTTGCATAAATAGACCAACCAAAGGCGGCAAGTGAGCCAAGGGATACTAAGTTATCCATCGTCAACGCGCCATTACGTTTAGGGTTGATAAAGATTAAGAAGTTATTAAAGGCGGCACGATGAATCGGAAATGCCACCAGAAGGATAAGCGGCGCCGTTAAGCCGATGGCAACCCATGCTGTTGGTGAATAAAGCGGATGAGGTAATCCGAATGCATCCAACTGATCGTGCACAAACATATCGATTGCGTGATGCCAGCTCATGATCATTGAAATTGCAATCGCTGGTACTGCAGAAAGAATGGAAAGCGCTAAAGCCAGCCCAGAACGCTTGCTATGGAGGGCTAATTGCGAAGGGTCTGTAACCAGAGTGGCGCTATAACCGGCACTCTTAATGGCAGCTATCAGTGTCTTAGTAGAAACGTCGTCTTCGGCATTAACGTGCACAGACTCAGTCGCAAAGCTAACGGTGGCTTTTACGCCAGGGATTGAATTCAGCGATCCTTCAACGCTATTTACGCAAGAAGAACAAGTCATGCCACTTACTTTTAGGGTATAAATCATTTAAGTGCCGCCATAACTGTTGGGTGAAGCAAGGTGTTTGTAGAGATACCACTACCGCCGAATGGGCCAACTTCGCCTGTTAGATTTGAAAATGTGCCGCCAGCTTCGCGCACAATTACATCAAGGGCCGCCATATCCCAAAGAGCAAGAGATGGTTCGGCCGCAATATCTACAGCGCCTTCTGCCACCAACATGTGTGACCAAAAATCACCGTAACCTCGAGAGCGCGTGCAATCTGCCATCAACTGATGGAATTTAGTTAAGCGATCGCCCCAGCCTTGAAAATCTGAGTAAGCAATTGAGGCATCTCCAATTTTACTAACTTTGGAAACTGAAATCTTGCGCGGTTTGCCACCATTTAAACTAGTGAATGCGCCACTGCCGCTACTTGCATACCAACGTCGATTTAAGGCAGGAGCACTTACTGCTCCAACAATAACTTTTTCACTTCCATCGTCTTGTCGTTCAACTAGCCCAATAAGTGTTGCCCAGGTTGGAACGCCGCGCATGAAATTCTTAGTGCCATCAATTGGATCAATTACCCAGTAGCGCGCAGCATCTTTATTTTCATTTCCAAATTCTTCGCCAACCAAGCCATCGGCTGGTCGTTCTTGAGCTAAATGTTTGCGCAACGCTTCTTCAGTTGCTTTATCGGCATCGGTAACTGGGGTGTTATCTGGTTTGGTTGAGACAACTAAATCTTGCGCCAAATAGCGGGCCATCGAAATTTCATCGGCCTTAGCGGCCAGTTCGAGGGCAAGCTGTAAATCTGATTCAAGTGAGTATTTAGCGCTCATAATGAGCCTAATTCTATTGCTCGAGCTCGACCTTCGGTGCATCTAAGAGTGATCGCAAACTAGCAACTCGTGCCGTGCGCACCTCATCGATTACACCATCTGGTGCTGCCCAAATATCTAACTGGCAACCTGCGCCATGGTGAGCGCAATTGGTCATACAGGTGGCTGCAATTGGACTCAAGTCTTCGAAAGCGGCAACGATGCGATTTGGGTCAATATGTGAAAGACCAAATGCTCGAATTCCGGGGGTATCAATTACCCAACCGACTGCGCCAACGTGTGCAGGTGAAAATAGTGGCAAAGCAACAGCGCTAGAAGAAGTGTGGCGCCCTCGGCC
>CAZUWN010000104.1:0-3298 GCA_964624105.1 uncultured Candidatus Planktophila sp.
ATCATCGCTGGTTGGGTAAATGGGGTTCGATTGCTAGATAATGCAGTTGTGGAATCTAACTCATGAAGCTACTAGCCCCTAAGCCAGGTTGGACTTCGCGCGCCGATGTAATCGTGGTCGGCTCTGGAATTGCTGGCATGACCACCGCGCTACAACTACGTACTTTTGGTTTATCAGTTTTGATAGTTACTAAAGCAAAAGTGGACGAAGGTTCAACTAAGTGGGCACAAGGTGGAATCGCAGCAGCATTAGGCGACGGTGACTCACCAGAGGCCCATTTAACAGACACTTTGACGGCAGGCGCTGGGCTTTGCGATGTTGAAGCAGTGCGAGTTTTGGTAACTGAAGGTCCTGAAGCTGTGCGCAAATTAATTGAACGCGGTGCCAAATTCGATACTGAAGCCGATGGCGAAATTGCGCTAACTCGCGAAGGTGGCCATTTACGTAATCGAATTTTGCATGCCGGAGGAGATGCAACTGGTGCTGAAGTATCGCGTGCGCTATTAGCCGCAGTTCGCAACGATCCGCAGATTGAAGTTGTCGAAGATGCTTTGGTGCTAGATGCACTGAAAGATAAAACAGGTCGCGTCTGCGGAGTCACTCTGCACGTAATCGGTGCGGGCTCTCGCGATGGAGTAGGACAAGCTCTGGGCAAAGCAGTTGTACTTGGCACCGGTGGGCTCGGGCAAGTTTTTGCCAGCACAACTAATCCGTCGGTATCTACTGGCGATGGCGTTGCTCTTGCATTGAGAGCTGGCGCAAAAATTGCAGATGTGGAATTTATTCAGTTCCATCCCACCGTACTTTGGTTAGGTGGAAAATCACGCGGTCAGCAACCGCTAATTTCTGAAGCGGTGCGCGGTGAAGGCGCATATTTAGTTGACAATGATGGTCTCCGATTTATGCAAGGGCTACATCCGTTGGCTGAACTTGCACCACGTGATGTCGTGGCAATTGCAATCATGCGCAAGATGAAAGAAAGTGGCCAAGACCATGTCTGGCTCGATGTTCGCCACTTAACTGGTTTCGCTGAGCGATTCCCAACTATTAATGCATCATGTTTATCTCACGGTATCGACCCAAGTAAAGATTTAATTCCAGTAGCACCAGCTTCACACTATGCCTCAGGCGGAGTGCGCGTAGACCTAAATGGCCACAGCAGTATTGCTGGCCTATATGCATGTGGCGAAACGGCTTGTTCTGGTGTTCATGGAGCTAACCGATTAGCCTCAAATTCACTGCTTGAAGGCTTAGTTTTCAGTGCTCGGATTGCAGCTGATATTGCGGCAAATTTACCGGCCGAATCTGAACCAGTTGAAAATACCAGTCAACCTTTCTTACTTGATCCAGCGGTGCGCAAAGAGCTACAAACTGCCATGAGTCGCGGCGCTGGCGTATTGCGTTCAGCTGACTCGCTCATTGAAACCAGCAACGCCCTTTCTCGTCTTGAAGCCCGACATAGCGATGCGCCACAAGTTGATGCTTGGGAAACTACCAATCTATTTCAACTTGCCCAAACAATTTTGCGCGCAGCTTTGATTAGACAAGAAACTCGTGGCTCACATTGGCGCGAAGATTTCCCTGAGACAAGCACTGCCTGGGAAAAAAGAATCGTGCAGCAAATTGATGAAGTTGGAAATTGGGCAACTGAATATGCGCAGGTGATAAATAAGTGATTAATTATGATTTAGTAAAAGCAGCCCTTGCTGAAGATTTGGCTGGGGGAGTGGATGTAACTTCGGTTGCGACCATTGCAGCCGATGCCGAGTTAAAAGCAGAATTTGTGGCACGCGAGTCAGGCGTAGTTGTTGGTATCGAAATGGCGAAAGCAGTCCTAACTGAAGTTGGCGTTGCTGGCATTGAGGTACTTGTTCAAGATGGCGAGTCAGTAAAAGCTGGCTATGTCTTAATTAAAGTAACTGGTAACGCGCGCGCGATTTTGTTAGCAGAACGAACCGCCCTGAATTTCCTAGGTCACTTATCTGGCATTGCTACGCTAACTAACCAATGGGTTAAAGCGATTGCTGGCACTAAGTGCGAAATTCGTGATACCCGCAAGACGACGCCAGGTTGGCGCGAGTTAGAAAAGTTTGCTGTGCACATGGGCGGTGGCACGAATCATCGAATGTCCTTATCTGATGCAGCTCTGATTAAAGATAATCACATTGCCGCAGCAGGTGGCGTGAAAGCAGCGTTTAACGCGGTTCGCAGCGCATTTCCAACTGCGCCAATTGAGATCGAAGTTGATACTTTGGAACAGTTAGCCGAGGTTCTGCCGCTAAAGCCGGATTTAGTTCTGCTCGACAATATGACACCTGAGCAATGTCGGGCAGCGGTTTCACTAGTTGCTGGACAAACTAAATTAGAGGCATCTGGTGGCATCACGCTAGATAAAGCTCGCAGCTACGCCGAGACGGGCGTTGATTTCCTAGCTATTGGCGCACTCACGCATTCGGCAAAAAATTTCGATATCGGCCTCGACGTAAGGAGTAAATAACTATGTTGTTAACTGTAGATGTTGGTAACACCAATACCGTGCTGGGAATATTCGAAGGTGAAAATTTAACCCAGTCCTGGCGAGTAAAGACTGACCCACGTAACACCGCCGATGAACTGTGGTTGCAATACGAAGCGTTAGTTTCGGAGTATGACTTAACTGGCTTAGCAATTTGCAGCACGGTGCCAGCAACACTGCGCGAGCTACGCCGCATGATCGCTGATTACTTTGAAGATGTACCAACAACGATTGTTGAGCCAGGTATTAAAACTGGCGTTCCACTACTAGTCGATAATCCAAAAGAAATTGGCGCCGATCGCATCGTAAATACTTTGGCTGCTCACACGTTATTTGGTGGCCCAGCAATCGTGGTTGATTTCGGAACTTCGACAAATTTTGATGTGGTTTCACCAACTGGCGAGTTTTTAGGTGGCGCACTTGCGCCAGGTATTGAAATCTCAGTTGAGGCGCTGGCTGCCAGAGCTGCGCAACTTCGAAAAGTTGAATTAGTGCTACCTAAATCAGTAATCGGTAAGAACACTGTTGAGGCGTTGCAATCTGGAACGATCTTTGGCTTTGCTGGCCAAGTAGATGGTTTGGTAAATCGCATTACTGAAGAACTCGCATTGAGCTATAGCGATACGCCAACCGTTGTTGCGACTGGCGGCCTGGCGCCCTTAATTTTGGGCGTTTCGGAGACGATTGATGAACACGAACCAGATCTAACGTTGATCGGTTTGCGTCTGATTCACGAGCGCAATCAGTAGCAGTTAGACTGCACTTCTTATGAGCGAGCAGACT
>CAZUWN010000105.1:0-3251 GCA_964624105.1 uncultured Candidatus Planktophila sp.
TCGCGAATTTCAAAATCACGAAAAGTTTCGAGAACTCGGAATTCCTGTCGATTCGTCATGCCTATAGAGTACTCAACTTAATTAAATATTAGTTTTCAGCAAAGCCCAATTTATCTAGCATCTTTGAATCGCGCTGCCATTCTTTAGATACCTTGATGTGTAGACCAAGAAAGATGCGGGCTTCTAGTTCGCGCTCAACATCTGCGCGAGCTCGCATGCCAATATCTTTTAATTGTGAGCCTTGGTGGCCGAGCAGAATCGCGCGCTGTGAATCACGTTCCACGTGAATTGTCGCGTGGATATCGAAAAATGGTCGGCTGCCAGTTTTTTCGCGCTCAGACATTTCATCGATTGTGACCACGATTGAGTGTGGAAGTTCTTGACGCGCATCACGAAGAGCGGCCTCGCGAATTAACTCGCAGATTAACTGTTCAATACTTTGATCGCTGCGCATATTTGTTGGATAAAACTCTGGGCCAGGCTTGAGCTGTTGGCCGATTAACTTCTTCAGCAAATCAATTTGCTCATGAGTCGCAGCAGATACCGGCACGATTTCATCCCAAGTAAAACCTTTAGCCATCGCCATAATGCTGGCTAAGCGAGTAGCAAGATTGGCTTTGCTGATTAAGTCTGTTTTTGTAACTAGGGCAATCTTTTTGCTGCGTGGGTGCTTAGCAATTTCATCAATAATGTATTGATCGCCAGCACCTGATTCTTCATCGGCTGGCAAACAAATAATGATTACATCAACTGAATCTAAACTCTCTTCAACAACGGCATTTAAGCGCTTACCTAGCAAGGTCTTTGGCTTGTGCACGCCGGGGGTATCAACCAAGATGGCTTGAAAGTCTGGTTCATTTACGATGCCGCGAATTGCATGACGAGTGGTGTTTGGATGTGGCGAAGTGATTACTACTTTGCTACCAACTAGTGCGTTAACCAGAGTTGATTTTCCGGTATTTGGGCGGCCAACAATGGCGACGAAGCCCGATCGGAATTCATTCTCTGTGCTCATTGGCTAATCATCTCATTACATTGGTGCGAGAAATTCCACCGCATCTGCTACTGAAGTCACGATTTCAGCAGCTCGCTCACCGATTAAGCGATGACAACCTTCGCTTACTGGTGAAGTTATTGGTCCTGGAATCGCCATAACTGGGCGCATTAGTTCGGCTGCATCTCGTGCGGTGCGCAAAGAGCCACTACGAAAAGCGGCTTCAACAACTAGCGTCGCATTTGATAGGGCGGCGATTAATCGATTGCGTGTTAAGAATCGCGCCGGCATTGCTTGAGTTCCTGGCGGCACTTCACTGACCATGCAACCAAGTTCGGCAATCTCGGCAAATAATCGGGCATGGCCGGCCGGATAGTTAATGTCTATCCCGGTTGCAATGACTGCAACGGTGGTGCCTTCGGCAACTAGTGCGCCTTTATGTGCTGCTGCATCAATGCCGTATGCACCACCACTGATAATTGACCAACTTCGATCCACAAAGCCAGCTGCAAAATCTTGTGCAATGCGAACTCCGTATTGGGTTGGATTTCTAGAGCCTACGATGGCTAGTGAATTCCCAGTTAGAAACTTGGGGTCGCCTTTAATAACTAGTGCAATGGGCGGTGAAGTTAAATCATTTACCTGTTTTGGCCAATCAGGATGATCCGGTGTTAATAATTCAGCTCCAGTTGCGGCGATACTTTCAAGTAGTTGGTCTGAGTTAGAGCTGGATATCTTTTCAATACTACGTGCGTATTTAATTGGGTCATATCCCCCATTAAGCGCACGATCTAAAACATAAATAGCGCCATTACTAAATACTTCACGCGACCAGAATGA
This sequence comes from uncultured Candidatus Planktophila sp., assembly GCA_964624105.1. Taxonomy (GTDB): domain Bacteria; phylum Actinomycetota; class Actinomycetes; order Nanopelagicales; family Nanopelagicaceae; genus Planktophila. The sequence continues at coordinate 1,835 of CAZUWN010000105.1, forward strand.
AGATCCGCCTTCGATGGCCGCAAATAACCTTGCTCGGGCAGTTAGCTCTTGGGTTACAGTGTTCATAAACCCAGAGGTTAAAGAGCAAGCCTGACTAATTTATTTTGTTTGCACTACCTTGTGGCCAGATAACAGCTGTGGTTACTTAAGTAGCGCTGCCACATTTGCAAAAGAGCGTCGATGTTCTATGCACGGGCCATTTGCGCTTAACAATTGACTATGGCTAGCAGTGATATAGCCCTTATGCCCGGCAAAACCATAAGCGGGATATTTCTCATCAAGTTGGCGCATGATGCGATCTCGATAAACCTTAGCCAGAATAGAGGCTGCACTAATTGTGTGAACAACCTGATCACCTTTCCAAACCGCTAAGTTCGGAAGTGCTAAACCAGCAATTGCATAACCATCTGTTAAAACATAAGCCGGTGAAACTTTCAGTGCTTGAACTGCTCTGCGCATGCCATCGAGATTTGCCGCATGCACACCACGTGAATCTACTTCGGCTGCTGGAATTTCAATGATGCTGTAAGCAAGTGCGTGCTCAATAACTAAATCAAAGAGCGCTTCGCGTTTATTTTCTTTGATCTCTTTGGAATCGCGAACCGGTGCTAAATCAGGATGAAACGGATCTTTTAAGATTACGGCCGCCACTACTAACGGGCCAGCGCATGCGCCACGACCAGCTTCATCGACACCTGCGATTGGGGAAATACCAGCTTCAATTAGTAGCTGTTCGATCACCTTCATAGTTATTACTTAGTTTTAGTTTTAACTGCTGGTTGATTTAACGCATCAACGTTTGGTACCAGTGAAATATTCTTAATTGGCCAGATAACCGCAAGCACGCGACCAGTAACTCGATTAAGTGGCACAAAGCCCTTATTTATATCCTCTTGGTGATATCGGGAATCAGCACTTGCGCCACGATGATCGCCCATTACCCAAAGTTTTCCTTTTGGAACAGTGACATCAAAGTTCATGTCACTTGGCATATTGCCGGCATAGATGTATGGCTCAACCATCTCTTGGCCGTTAACCGTAATTTTTCCAGTAGTGGTGCAACAAATTACGTGATCGCCTGCAACGCCCACAACACGCTTAACTAAGTACTGTTTAGCTGGGTTTGGCAAAACTCCAACTGCAACCAGTGCAGCCTTTGCTTTAGCGATTACGAATGGTGAATCGCTGACATCGGCAGCCGGTAACCAATTATCTGGATCACGGAAAACAACGACATCGCCGCGCTTTATGTTATTTGAGATAAATGGCAGACGATTAACTGCTACGCGGTCATCGATCTGAAGTGTGTTCTCCATCGAACCTGATGGAATAAAGAAAAATTGAACAATAAATGTTTTTATGAAAAGTGATACGACGAGTGCAACAACAATTAGAACTGGAAATTCGTGTAAGAAAG
>CAZUWN010000106.1:0-3175 GCA_964624105.1 uncultured Candidatus Planktophila sp.
GAAGCAGCGCTACAGCTTGAAAAAGATGATGACGAGATGGATATTTTGCACCGTCGTTTATTTGAAATCTTGCTAGATGATTCTTGGCCATACGGAATTGAAACTGCTATCGATATGACTTTGCTGGGCCGCTATTACGAGCGTTGCTCAGACCACGCAGTTTCAATTGCCCGCCGTGTCTATTACTTAGTCACCGGCGAGTACGCAAATTCTGCAAATAATTAATTACTTCTTGCCCTGATTTGCAACTGCTTCAATTGCGGCAGCGGCAGCTGATGGATCTAAGTATTCGCCACCACGTTTAATTGGTTTTAAATCTGCATCTAATTTATAAAGTAGCGGAATTCCGGTTGGAATATTTAGCTCAGCGATATCTGATTCTGAAATTCCATCGAGGTGCTTAACTAAAGCCCGTAGTGAATTTCCGTGGGCGGTGACAAGAACTCGCTTACCTGCTCGAAGATCAGGCACAATGTTGCCAGTCCAATAAGGCATCATGCGGGTTACTACATCTTTTAAACATTCTGTTACTGGCATTTCTGCACCCAAGTCAGCGTAGCGAGCATCGCCGGTTTGGCTATACGGATCATTGGCATCAATTGGTGGTGGTGGCACATCGTAAGAACGGCGCCAAAGTTTAAATTGTTCTTCGCCATAAGTAGCTAGCGTTTCTTTCTTATCTTTACCTTGCAGCGCGCCGTAATGACGCTCGTTTAGGCGCCAAGAACGATTAACTGGAATCCAATGACGATCACAAGCATCGAGTGCTAATTGCGAGGTATGAATAGCGCGACGAAGTAATGATGTGTGAACTACATCAGGCAATAGCCCATTTTCAGCGAGTAACTTTCCACCGCGAGCAGCTTCGGCTTCACCAGCTGCAGATAAGCGAACATCTACCCAGCCCGTAAAGAGATTCTTAGCATTCCATTCGCTTTCGCCATGGCGCAATAGGATTAATTCAAAGTTGCTCATATCGCAATCCTAGATGAATTAAATCAAATGTGAAAATGCTTCGAGATTTGCCAGCGATTCACCGCGCGAAACCCGCCAAGCCCATTCCCGACGAATTGCGCTGGAAAAGCCAATCTCAAGTAATGGATTAAAGGAGGAATCTGCTACTTGTAATACGCTGCCAATTATTCGATCTATCTCTTGATTAGTTACTGCAGTTAGTGGCAGACGGCCAACTAAATAGATATCTCGTAACTCATTGATCGCAAAAGCGATTCCGTAGAGACCAGCATTCTTCTGTAAACACCAAGCGTGCACTTGATCTTCATTTTCATCAGGCTTACGAATTACGAATGCATTTATGCTCAATGAATGGTCGCCAATTACTAATGCGCAATGAGTCTGCTGCTTTTTTTCGCCAGGAAGAGTAATTAAGAAAGTATTTAAATTACTCTGCTCAAACGGTAAATCGTGTGATTCCAGAAATTCCAAGATTACTTCGGTTGGATTAAGTGAACTCACTTTTTAGGCTCCGGCGATTTGCTCGCGTGCAATTTCAGATAAAACACGATCGTAAATATCTAAAGTGCCTCGCGCTGTTGCATCCCAGCCAAAGTGCGATGCATGCTCAACTGCGCCCATTGAGAGTAGGACTCGGCGCTGTGGTTCATTTAGTAAGCGCGCCAGAATCGATGACCAAGCGCGCGGATCATGGCCATCGACTAAAACTCCAGAAATACCATCGGCCACAGCTGTTCGAAGTCCACCAACAGCGGTTGCAACCACAGGAGTGCCACATGCTTGTGCTTCAAGTGCTACTAAACCAAAGGATTCGCTATAACTTGGCACACAAACTAAATCTGCACTTCGATACCAATCAGGTAAGTCATTACGTGGAACAGGTTCGGCAAATTTAATCACATCAGAGATGGCCAGCCAGCCAGCTAATTCTTTAAGTCGTTCTACTTCAGAAGTATTTGAACCTGACGAACCACCAACAATATTTACAATTAAGCCGCTACGTAAAAGTGGTGAGTGGCTTAACATTTCAGAAATTGCTCTAATTAGTAGTTCAGGTCCTTTATGGGGCTGAATTCGACCCACGAATGTAATTACATTGGCGTTTGCTGCGACATTTAAGCGCTCGCGAGCAGCTTTCTTGCCATCGTCTGGAATAAATTTATAAAGATCAACGCCTGGCGAAACTACCCGCACATTATCTGGGCAAGCTTCATACAGTGAAACCAAACTAGCTGCTTCGGCATCAGTATTAGCAATTAAAGCTTGTGCGGCTGCAACTACTTGGGTTTCACCTTGTACCCGAATCATTGGTTCTGGGGTTTCGCCTTCAGCCAGATTTAAATTCTTAACTCGCGCCATTGTGTGCATCGTGTGAACAAACGGAATATTTAGCGCCTTACTGGCATGCATCGCGACTTTGCCAGAGATCCAATAATGTGAGTGAATCAAATCGTATTTGGTTTCACCCGATAGTTTTTTCTTAAATTCCTCAGCGATATCAGGAGTTAACTTTGGCAATAATTCTTTAGTTACACCCGTTAGTGGACCAACATTTAATTGAATTACCCGAACTCCTGGTGAGACTTCAACAATATCTGCCACTTGCGAATTAGTGCGACGGGTGAAAATATCAACTTGCACACCCATTGCCGCCATACGTTCGGCGCTCTCAGCTACATAAATGTTCATGCCGCCGGCATCGCCAATTCCTGGTTGATCCAGGGGCGAGGTATGCACCATCAAGGTTGCAATTCGGGCACTCATGGTTAAAGGGTAACGCTGATTAAAACGTAGCGCTAAGTGAGCCGACTACGGTTCCACCGCCAAGCACATCAACAACTTCATTCTCGATCGTGATGCCCAATTTAGCGAGGGCGGCTTTCATCAGTGGGCCATTTGCGCGATTGCTGCCATCGGAAATTTTCCATGCGATCGCACTGCCATCTGCCAAAGATGCCAACATCACGCTTTCGGCGCCACCTTTTACCAAGAGTCCAGGAACTGCGCGCATCATGCGAGTATCGAAAGCACCTTCGGCCAAAATCATTTCGGGATGCTTTAAACATGCGCTTATTACTTTTTTAAACACCGGGTCACTATGGATTCGCATTTTTCTAGCAGCTACTGCAATAGATCTAGTGCTCATTGAAAACAGAGGTGCACCGCAACCATCGACACTTGTTCGACTTACTGGTTGACC
>CAZUWN010000107.1:0-3173 GCA_964624105.1 uncultured Candidatus Planktophila sp.
AAGAGATCAATCTCGCCACAAGCTGGCCAAGCGGTACCTTCCGAGATATTTTTACCTAGTAACCAAAGAGCAGGCCAAGTTCCAATCCCTGCTGGCATTTTTGCTGAGATTTCCAAGTAGCCATATTTGAAAAAAACTTTTCCATTTGTATGAATCTTCCCGCTGGTCCATTCGGCCGGGCCGTAATAAGCCTCGAAGGCCGATTGACCATGCTCTCGAGCGGCTGTAATAGTCAAGCCATTGTTTGCAACTAAAGATTCAGTGGTATAAAACTCACGTTCACGATTTCCCCAGCCAACTAAACCATGTTGTGAGCCATCGCCTAAGTCAGGCGTCCAGAATTTGGAACTTGGTTGCCCATCTGGTGTGGTGAGAAACTCTTCAGACCAAAGCAATGTTTTCGCATTTGAACTTAGCAATTCGGCCTCCAAATAGGATAGGGTCTGAGGATATGAAACCGCTTTCAATGGCGGTTTATAAGGCTCTTGTACGAAAGTATAGGGGTAGAAATTGCCGAAACGGAGCTCTAATTTTATGTCTAACGTTTTTCCAGATGACTTTCTTTGGGGAACAGCAACTGCCAGTTACCAGATCGAGGGTGCGGCACAACTCGATGGTCGGGGCGTAAGCATTTGGGACACCTTTAGTAAAACTCCGGGCAAAGTTGTAGGCAGCGATAACGGTGATGTTGCATGTGATCACTTCCATCGCTATCCAGAAGATATTGAAATCATGAAAGACTTAGGCGTTAAGGCTTATCGCTTTTCAATTGCTTGGCCAAGACTATTTCCTAATGGTGATGGGGTTCGCGAAGAGCGCGGCTTTAATTTCTATAATGAGTTAATTGATTCACTAATCGAAGCTGGCATCGAACCAATGGTGACTTTGTACCACTGGGACTTACCTCAAAAACTTGAAGATGCAGGTGGTTGGGCAAATAGAGCAACAGCAGATGCATTTGCCAATTACTCACTAGCTTGCGCCGAAGAATTTGGTGATCGAGTTAATAACTGGATCACGCTAAATGAACCTTGGTGTGTTGCTTGGTTAGGTTATTCAATCGGAGTTCATGCACCTGGTAAGAAAGATCATTCATTGGCAATTGCAGCATCACATCACACCGCCCTTGCGCATTCAATGGCAGCTCGTGCAATCAAAAGCATTCGCCCAAATGCTCAAGTTGGTCTAACCGTGAATATGACTAATCATCATTTAGAAAATCCCGAAAATTCAGAGCTAGTAACTTTAAATGCGCTGTTAGATTCAAATATAAACCGCTGGTGGATTGAAGCGATGCTTCATGGCAAGTACCCAACTAATATTCTTGAATATTATGGACAAGCGCTAACAGATGTTTTGCTACCGGGAGATCAAGAGCTACTAAAGTCAACGCCTGATTACCTAGGTATTAATTACTATTCAGACTCATTCTTACGCAATCCGCGCCCAGAAGATCTGGCAGATAATGGCCCTGGCATCTTCCCATTCCCACAAAAGGGCGATAATTCACCGCCGGCAGAGCTAGCAAGCTCACTTACTGCGATGGGCTGGGTAGTAACTCCTGAAGGTTTAGGCAATTTGGTATCACGAGTTCATCGTGATTACCCTGAAATTCCATATCTAATGATTACCGAGAACGGCTCATCTTATGAAGATGTAGTTGAGTCCGATGGAAGCATTAATGATGTCGAGCGCACTTCTTACTTAGTCCGCCATCTCCAGTCATTGCAAAAAGCGATAGCTGAGGGCGTGCCAGTAAAGGGCTACTTCGCTTGGTCACTACTGGATAATTTTGAATGGGCCGAAGGCTATGCAAAGCGCTTCGGTTTAGTTCGTGTTGACTATAAAACCTTAGTTCGTACGCCTAAATTAAGTGCAAAAAAGTACAAACAAATTATTGCAGCCAATAGCGCAGATTAATTTTTAGCAGTTGACTCTCTAGCTACAAGCTTAACTGGCAACATTTTCCGTGTGACTTCCGATCCGCTTAGCGCTGCAACCAGCATATTCGCTACCTCGGCACCTAGTTCGCGAGTTGGTTGGTGAATACTAGAAAGCGCCGGCACCGAGCGAGTAGCAACTGGTGAATTATCAAATCCAATTACCTTTACTTGTTTCGGAACAGAAATTTTATTTTGTAGTAAAACATTTATCGCACCTATTGCACTTAGATCGTTTCCAGCAAAGATTCCATCAAATGGCATTTTCTTCTTCAAGAACTCACGAACGACTTCCTCGGCTTTTGAAGTTGAATAGTCACCAGTTAAAACAGATGCTGGTGAAATTTCACGACCAGCCTCGGACATAGCTTTTTCAAAACCTTCAAATCTATCGCGCCCAGATTGCAGCTTTAAGTCACCGGTTATCGCGACTATTTTCTTACATCCCTGCGAAATCAAGTGTTTAGTGGCTAAGTAACCACCTTGAACGTTATCAACGTCAACGTAAGGGAACTTATCTGAGCCGCCTAAGTCACCGCCAAAAACTACTGGTACACCCTTAGGAAGTAAGCGTTCGAAACTCTTTACCGAACGGTGCCAGCTAAACATCGCGATTCCATCAACTTGCGCCTTACGCAGTGATTCAAAGAGCGAATCTTCACTACCGGTTTTAGGGCGAATCAAGAGAAGCGGCTGCATACCCGCATCGGAAATAGCTGTTGTAAAACCTTGAACAACCAGACCCCAGAATGGATTTAAGAAGAATTCCTCACTGGATTCTTCGAGTACCAGGGCTACCAGCCCGCTTCGCCCACCTGCCAGTCTGCGAGCAGTGGTATTTGGAACGAAGTTATATTTCTTAATTGCTTTGCGGACAGCCTTTTCAGTCTCTGGTGAAACTTTCGCGCTGCCATTAATTACACGGGAAACCGTGGCACGACTGACCCCAGCAGTTTCAGCAACTAAATCAATAGTTACTTCAACGCTTCGGGAAGTGTTCTTTGCGGCCACTGGGCAATTCTATGTGAATTAAAGAGATGTGGCTATAAAAACATTTGCCAGCGTAAGAGCGATTAATCCAGCCCACACACCTGTTGAAACTTCAGCCTTCTTTTTATTCTTAATAGTAAGAGCCAAAATGACCAGAATAACCAGGAACTTAATACCTGCTTTTCCGTGATCAGGCGCATCGTAATTAGTTGGGTCTGTGGCATGAAGCGAAGTATTAATTCC
>CAZUWN010000108.1:0-3169 GCA_964624105.1 uncultured Candidatus Planktophila sp.
TGCAAACGTGGAAATTTCTGCTTCGATTATTAGAGATGGCGTAACAATTGCTGAGGGCTGCAAATTAGAAAATGTGTTTGTTGAAGCCAACACAACAGTCCCGGAAAAAACCCAGGCGAGCGGTGCCTACTTAGCCGATGGCGAAATAATTCCGTTGAAACTTTAAGAACCCTCAACTTCTACTTTAGTTTTTACGCTTAATTCATGTCCAATTTGCCGTATTTATGCCTCGTTGGGCTTGACTTAACTGACTTACACGCGTGTAATTCACCTAAGAGAAGGCCACATGCCGTCAGGGCAGGGCCACTATTTATGTGGAGAGTTATTAATGGCGATTCGTCCAGCACAAAACCCTTCCTCCTCAGGTCCCGTAATTCAGCTAGCCAGCGGCGAAAGCGTTGAGCTTTCCTGGCAAGAACGTGCACTTTGTGCACAAACCGATCCCGAAGCATTTTTCCCAGAAAAGGGCGGATCTACTCGCGAAGCAAAGCGAGTATGTCTTTCCTGCGATGTTCGTTCTGAATGTCTTGAATACGCTCTCGCACACGATGAGCGATTCGGAATTTGGGGCGGACTCTCCGAGCGAGAGCGACGTCGACTTAAGCGTCGACCTGCTTAATCGATTCATTTCGATTAATTAGGAAAACAATAAAGAAACGCCACCACTAAATATGGCGACTACAAAAATAACTGATCCATTTCACGTCACAGCTGTAATTGTTTCTCACGACGGTGCAGTTTGGTTGCCCTCAGTAGTTGCTGCGTTATCTTCGCAAACTCGCAAGCTTGATTCAATCGTTGCAGTCGATACTGGCTCAAAAGATAATTCTGCTTCACTTTTAAAAGCGGCAAAAATTCCAGTTCTCTCATTGCCTCGTGATTCCGGATTTGGTGATGCCGTATATCGAGCCGTTGAAAAATTTCCAAAATCAGATAATGAACGCAATGAGTGGATCTGGGTTATTCATGATGATTGCGCACCGAAATCTGATGCATTAGAGAATTTATTAGCAGAGCTAGCCGAACGTCCCAATGTAGCAATGGCTGGACCAAAGTTATTGGGCTGGCATGATCGCTTACACTTACTTGAAGTTGGCGTCAGTATTACCAATAACGGTGCTCGTTGGACTGGCATGGAACCTCATGAATATGACCAAGGTCAGCACGATGGAGTTCGCGATGTTCTATCAGTAAGCACCGCCGGCGCCCTTATTCGGCGAGATGTTTTTGCAGAGCTTGGTGGCTACGACCCGCAACTAGCGCTATTTCGCGATGATGTTGATTTCGGTTGGCGAATTCGCATGGCCGGCCATTCGATAATTGTTGTTACAGATTCTGTGGCATATCACGCACAGGCGGCCGCATCGGAACGTAGATCGGTAGATGTTGAAGGTGCGTTTCTGCATCGCCCATTGTTGCTGGACCGACGCAATTCAGCTTACGTTCTATTAGCGAATTCTTCAGCCTGGCTATTGCCCTGGTTAATTCTGCAGCTAATTATTGGCGCAGCAATTAGATCTATCGGCTACTTAATTGCAAAATTACCGGGCTATGCCAGTGATGAAATCTTGGCTATCGCCTCACTGATTTTGCGACCAGCGATCCTGAGAGCGGCACGCAAGGAGCGCCGAATTCATCGCTTGTTGCCTCCGCGAGTGATTGCTGACTTTATTCCACCTCGCTTTACTCAATATCGAAATGGCATGAATAACTTTCTGGAATCAATTCGCAATCGAATTTTTGCAAAGCTGCCAACTGATAACGATATTGACGAAGAATTCAATGATGATGCCGATCTATTAACTCCGGTAAAGGTAGTTAATTGGGGGAGCGTATTTAAGCGCCCGCAGGTTGTTCTAGGACTTTCGCTTTTTATTTTCATCCTGTTATCTTCTAGATCACGTTTTGGTTCGTTAATTGGTGGCGCTTTAGCGACTACCCCACACGGAACAAGTTCACTTTGGCGCAGCTATATTGAATCTTGGCATCAAGTCGGAATGGGAAGCTCAGCACCAACGCCGCCCTGGGTTGCCTTGCTTTCGCTCTTGTCACTTCTCTTTTTTGGCAAGCCCGCAGTTTTAATCACTTCGTTAATTTTTCTAGCCCCAGCACTTATGGCAATCTCGGCATATAAGTTCCTTAAACTGGTGACCGCTAATGCCTGGTTGCGAGTATCTGCCAGCATGCTCTATGCAATCAGCCCGGTTGCGATAGCAAGTGTTAATACCGGGCGACTAGGCACTCTAATAATTCTGATTTTGTTACCCTGGATTGTCTCAAGTATTAGCTCATTCGATAATTTTGAAAAAATTTCATGGCGCCGCATTTTTGGCGTAGCTCTGCTAATTTCAATTGCTACCTCATTTACTTTGATGGTTTGGCTAGCCGTATTGGTGGTTACCGCAGTTGGAGTTGGACTCGATATTCGCAGCTTTAATGGCGATCTCAATAAAGAGCTCTTTGACCAGAGACTAAAGCGCCGAATAGCGCTATTAGTCACGCCCTTGATCGTTACTGCGCCTTGGTCTCTCGTTGCAATTATTGATCCCAATCGTTTTCTTTATGAACCAGGAATTTTGTTAAGTGGCGGTGGACCGAATCTCGCTTTCCTAGGAAACCCAGGTGGCCCTGGCGCGCTACCTTGGTGGGCAATTAGCCCACTCACTTTAGTTCTACTCGTGGCTTATTTTGCTAGCACGCAGTTACGTAAAGTCGCTCAAATTGGAACGTTGTTCTTACTACTTTCGGTTGCGTTAAGTGCGCTATCAATTACTGGAAATGGCACGATCGCACCTACTCAACTTTGGGTGGGCGTTTTCTTAGCAGTGGCAACTTTGGCAGCAGTAACAGTCGGCACCATAATTCTCAATGACTTACGAGATTATTTGATTGCGACAAATGTTAATTACCGTCATATTTTATCTGCCTGTTTGTTAATAATTACCTTGGGATATTCCGCGACTGCTATTTCCTGGAATGTTTCGCAAGCTTCATCATCGCCGGTCTATTCAAAGAGTGTAAATATTTTGCCCGAATATTTAGGTGTTGAGGCAGATGCAAAAACTCTCGTGCTTCGTGAAATCACTAATCGAGAAGTAACTTCACTCGCTTTCTATATCTCGCGTGGCTCAGACATCACTCTTGGTGAACCTGATGTAGCGCCAATTCA
>CAZUWN010000109.1:0-3150 GCA_964624105.1 uncultured Candidatus Planktophila sp.
TAACGATCAATTGGGCGCTTTGCTAGTGCAACCGAAAGCATGACATCGATACCTTCAGGTAGACCAGGCAAGACCGAACTAGGCAATGGAAATTCACCAGAGACGTGTTGGTATGCAATCGATACTGGAGTGTCGCCAGTAAATGGTGGTTGACCAGTCATTACTTCATATAACAAACAACCAGCTGAATAAATATCACTTCGAGCATCTGCAACTTCACCAACAGCTTGCTCGGGTGAAAGATATTGAGCAGTTCCAACAACATTCCAAGTATTAGTAAGAGTTGCCGCTAAATCATCAAGTGCGCGAGCGATACCAAAATCCATGACCTTGACATCACCTTTATCGGTGATCATTACGTTTGCTGGCTTAATATCTCGGTGCACAATGCCACGTTCATGCGAGTAATCCAGCGCCGCCAAAATTCCTTCGCCAATTTCTAAAGCACGATCAAGTGGTAAACGCTCACCCGCGCGAATAATCTCACGCAAAGTTTTTCCGGAGACTAGCTCCATCACAATATAAGGAGCTGGATCTTCGCCAGAGTCATAAACGGCAACAATGCCAGGATGATTTAAGCCCGCAGCAGCTAGTGCTTCTTTACGGAATCTAGTTACAAATGAAGGATCTTTTGCTAAATCAGAACGCAGAATTTTTACGGCAACTTTTCGCGATAACCGTTCATCTTTTGCTTCAAAAACATCGGCCATTCCGCCAGTACCGATCATGTCGCCGAGTCGGTAGCGCCCGCCTAATAGTTGGCTCATTTACTAGCCCCATGTAGTTCGGTTTCAACCGTTAAATCCGTTGCGATATCGGCGACAATTACTGTGACGTTATCGGGTGCGTCATTTACATAAGTCGCATCAACTAAGGCAGCAACAGCATCTTCACGCTTGCTTTTCTTAAGCAAGGACTTAATTTCCTTATTGGTAAGCACACTGCTTAACCCATCACTACAAAGTAAGTAGCGATCGCCAGCTTTGCGTTCATAAACCACCAATACTGGGTCAAGATTTCCAGAACCCATTAATACTTGTGTAAGCAAAGAACGTTGCGGATGATCATTGGCTTCGGCAATTGTTAACTTTCCTTGATCAATTAACTCTTGCAGCACAGTGTGATCAAGACTTAATTGTTCTAGTTCACCATCGCGCAAGCGATATGCGCGCGAATCACCAATATGCATTAGTGCAATGCGATCTTCGTGCAACAACAAGGCAGTCAAAGTAGTTCCCATTCCACGAAGTTCTGGATCATCATTTGCAACGCGAGCAATCTCTAAATCAATATCTACCATTGCCTGTGCTAATAAATCTTCAATCGAGTCGGCATCAATATGAATACTTTGTGAAATTGGGATTAACTTCGTTAACTCTTTGATAGCAATGGCAGATGCGACTTCGCCGCCAGCGTGTCCACCCATTCCATCGGCCACAGCGATTAAGTTTGCAGATGTGATTGCAGAGTCTTCGTTACCAGAACGACGCAGGCCAATAGCCGAACGCGCAGCAAGTGCGAATACCGGTTGGCTCATATCCCCTAGCCTAACGCTGATCGCTAAGTGATCAATGCCTAGACCACTCATTTATGCACATCGTGGATCTTCATTTGATCATCCCGAAAATACCCGTGCTGCATTTATGGCAGCGATAACCGATGGCGCCGATGGTTTTGAATGCGACTTAAGGCTGACTAAAGATAACCAGGTAATTATTTGGCACGATTCAAATATGTTACGAATGGCCAACCATAAAGCGGTGGTAGCTCACACCGAATACCCAGAGTTGAAAGAAATTTATCCAGATTTAATGTTATTAACTGAACTCCTTGAAGTTGCTAGCGAATATAAGAAAGCTTTGGCGTTAGAGACTAAACACCCAGTGCCATCAGGCAATGAGGTTGAAAACAAAATTCTTGAACTTGTTAAACCGTATAAGGATTTAGATATCGCACTACTTAGTTTTAGTTGGCTAGCGTTAGAAAAAGTGGTCAGGTTAGAAACCGGTATAGAAACAGTGGCGCTAGTGAATGCGCTAAATGCACCGATTATGAATCGCTTTTCTTCAGCTAAATCATTTGCGCCAAGTATTGAAGAAATCAGAGACCACCCTGAATTAGTGGCTAAATATCAAAGTGAAGGAAAACGGGTTTTCGTTTGGACGGTAAATGAAGTAATTGATCTAAAACTATGTGCCCAGCTAGGTGTCGACGTTGTAATTACAGATATGCCGGCGCGAGCAGTAAGTGAGCTCGGGTATCCTTAACCAGTGAGCACATACGCCTATCTCGGTCCAGCAGCGACCTTTACTGAGGCGGCACTCAAGAAAATAACTGGCCCCAATGATCAACTTATTCCGTATGCCAATGTCACCGCAGCCTTAAATGCGGTTCGTAAAGGCGAAGCCGAATTCGCATTAGTACCAATTGAAAATTCGGTCGAAGGTGTTGTTGCTCGCACGCTAGATGAATTAGCAACAGGTGAACCACTTGTAATTGCCGGCGAAGTTACTTTGCCAGTTTCATTTGCATTCATGGTTAAACCAGGAACCAAAGAGATTAAACGCATCGCTACCCACCCGCATGCTGAAGCGCAATGTCGTACTTACGTTGCCACTAACTATCCGCATGCTGAAGTCGTTGCGACAAATTCAACTGCCGCAGCCGCAGAGGCGCTTAACCGCGGTGAGTTCGATGCCGCAATTGCATCCGCTATTGCCGCCGATCACTATGGCTTAGAAATAGTTGCTGAAAATATTGGCGATAACAACGGCGCAGTAACCCGTTTCGTTTTAGTCTCAAAACCTGGCGAGCTAACCAAACCGACCGGGCACGACCGAACTTCAATGGCGATCTTCATTGGCACTGACCACGCAGGCGCGCTATTAGAAATTTTGACTGAATTCGCCACCCGTAACGTCAACTTAACTTTCATTCAAAGCCGCCCAACCGGCAAAGAGTTAGGCGATTACCACTTTATTGTTGATGCCGAAGGTCATATCAGCGACGCTAACGTTGGCCAAGCCGTTACTCGCCTACGCGAGATCTGTGAGGAAATAAGATTCCTAGGTTCATACCCGCGAGAGGAAAGTAAATGATTGATATCAAATTACTACGCGAGAACCCTGATTTAATTCGCGCCTCTCAAAC
>CAZUWN010000110.1:0-1683 GCA_964624105.1 uncultured Candidatus Planktophila sp.
AATGCTTCGCCGTTTGAGAACTTAACGCCTTCGCGCAATGTGAAGCGCCAAGTTGTGCTGTTAACAGTCTTCCAATATGTAGCAAGACGCGCACGAACAATTCCCTTATCGTCTACACGAGTTAGTGCATCGAAGATCGCTGCGTAGGTATGGATACCAGGAGTTCCTGGACCTTCTTTAAATGGGTTTCCCTGGCTTGGTGGAAGTCCAGGTACTGCAATTGTGATTGTTCCAACTGCGGCACTTACAGGTGCCTGACTGGCGCCAACCATCAATGCCGCCATGGCAATTGATAACGTGGCGCTCAGAATTTTCTTGTGACGCATGTACTCTCCTTAGGTAAAACCTACGTACGGTTGCGTGTACTTTGCTCTAACACGCTCAAAAAGTCAACGAAATTCCAGTCTGCAGAACAGCAAAAACGCGTCTTTTGCGCTGAGAAATATAACGATTTGAAATAAATAAATAGAACCAATATCTATCGCTAGTTATAGGGTTAAAGAGTGAACATCGGCCCAATCGATACCGTAACAATTTTGACTCATGACCTGTCGAAATCAGCGGCCATGTATATCTCAGCATTTGGATGGCAGAGAAAAGGATCTGAATATCTGCTGCGAGCTGAAGATGCCGACAGATGGCAGGCCACAAATTTAACCGGCGCCAAAGTTCTCGAAGTTTGTGGCATCAATGGCGGCGTGCGGTTTATTGAATCAACCACTTATCAAAATCCTTTGCCACTTCGAACATTTGGCTGGAGTGCTTTAGAAATATGTGTCGATGATGTTCATAAATATGTGGCTCAAGCAGTTGAGTCGGGCTTTGAAGTTCTAAATGAAGCAGTGCCTTTATCTGGAACAGCTAAACCATTGCCCTTAATCGCAGCGCAATTAGCTGGCATAAATGGTGAAGTTGTTTATATAACCCAAATTTTAAGCGAAGTTCCTAATTTTGAGTTACCTGATGTTGCAAAGGAGTCCGGCAGCATTTTTATCTGCGTGCTTGGTGCCTCTGATTTAGAGAAGTCGCGCGAAGTGCTTGAATCCAATTTCGAGGTTCGCCGAGCAAGTGATCGTGAAGTTGCGATACGAGTAATCAATCGAGTTTATGAGAAACCACTTGAGACGCTGCATAGATTAAGTTCGCTGCAATTAGCTGGTCGCAATGCCATTGAAATTGATCAGCTGCCAGTTGAAGGCAAGCAACGCGAAGTAGCACCAAATAACTTAGCCCCTGGAATAAGTGTTGTAACAGTTCGCGGTTCAGTTGCGGAACCAACTATAATTAAACTTCCAGATAATGCGCTGTTAGAGATTTTGCCTTATTAAATCAGTGCGAATAATGGGTTGACTTATATTTTGCATAAGCCAAGAATCCTTCAAGGCCAAGTTCAGTTCCGATGCCACTATTTTTACGACCGCCAAATGGTGCCGAAGTATTAAAGCCAAAACAATTGATACCGATTGAGCCAGTATCAATTTGATCAGCTACTTCGCGGGCATGGGCTTCATCGGTTGCCCAAACCGAGCCAGCTAAACCGAACTCAGAATCATTGGCGATTGCTATCGCGGCTTGATCACTCTCGGCACTGATTACTGAAATAACTGGACCGAAGATTTCTTCACGACTAATGCGCATTTGATTTGTGGCATCAGCAAATATCGTTGGGTTTAGATACCAACC
>CAZUWN010000110.1:1783-3102 GCA_964624105.1 uncultured Candidatus Planktophila sp.
AAGCCTAAGTAAGGCAGATTCTTAGCAAATGTTGCTACATCAACATCTTCTAGTAAGACGGCTGCAGATTTTCCGCCCAGTTCAAGAACTGTTGGCGTGAAAGATTCGGCGCAAGTCT
The DNA here is from genome assembly GCA_964624105.1 of uncultured Candidatus Planktophila sp. Lineage (GTDB taxonomy): Bacteria > Actinomycetota > Actinomycetes > Nanopelagicales > Nanopelagicaceae > Planktophila. The sequence goes on from CAZUWN010000110.1 coordinate 1,902, forward strand.
TAGCAATTGCTTTGCCGGTTGCAGTTGAACCGGTAAATCCAACAATTCCAACTTCTTTATGAGCAACTAGCGCCTCACCTGCTTCGCGAGAGCCAGGCAAAACATTTATTACACCTGCCGGGAAACCAGCTTCAATTGCGGCTTCGGCAAAAATATAACCTTCAAGAGGTGATTGCGGGCTCGGCTTTAAGACAACGGTTCCGCCGAGTGCCAGAGTTGGGCCAATCTTGAACATTCCCATTTCAAGGGTGCCGTTGTAAGGAACGATGACTGCAGTAACGCCACGTGATTCCAATTTAACTGAAGAACTCTTTACGCTACCTGGATTTTGTAGCGCGGGTATCAGCCGCATTTGATCTAGTTCCATTTGCTCGGCTAAATCTGCGTAATATCGAAGTAGTTCAGCTGGTCGACTTGGCCGTGAAACAGTTGGTTTATATGGCCGGCCGAGTTCGTGAGCATAAAGAATGGATAGTTCTTGGTGCTTAGCTTCCAAAATATCAGCGAACTTGCGCATGACTTTGGTGCGCTCAGTTACTGGCCAAGTGCTCCAGCTATTTCTTTTAGCAAAGGCCGCACTTGACGCTTTTACAGCCAAATCAATATCTGCCGTGTTTGCATCTGGCACTTGGCCAATTTGTTCTTCAGTACTTGGGCTGATGATTTCGATTATGTTCTTCGAATTTGGTTTGACCCATTCCCCACCAATAAAGAAATTGTCTCGGCGGTAAGAATCTAAGTGAAGATTCTTTATTTCTTCATTACTCATTTATTTCGCCTTGTAGTTCTGAGGCAGACCTGGTGATTTTGAGATCCAAACACTTTTAGTCCAGGTATAGAGATTAGGAGCATCGGTGCCACCTTCACGGCCATAACCCGAACTGCCAACTCCCCCGAATGGCATCAGGTCAGAAAGCACTCGATAGGTATTAACCCAAATATTTCCAACTCGTAATTCACTGGCAACTCGGTGAGCTCTACTAATGTCACTCGTCCAGACGCCGGCAGCTAATCCGAAATCGCTGTCGTGTGCTTTCGAAATGGCATCCGCCTCATCTTTAAAAGTCGCAATGCTGAGCACTGGTCCAAAAATTTCTTCCTGCACCGCCACTGATGAATTTGGCAGATCAACAAACGCGGTAGGAGGAACATAAAAGCCGCTAGTTAAGTCTGCACCATTAGGTACTTTGGCTGAAGCAAT
>CAZUWN010000111.1:0-3068 GCA_964624105.1 uncultured Candidatus Planktophila sp.
AAACAACGACATCGCCGCGCTTTATGTTATTTGAGATAAATGGCAGACGATTAACGGCTACGCGATCATCGATCTGAAGTGTGTTCTCCATCGAACCTGATGGAATAAAGAAAAACTGAACTATAAAAGTCTTAATAAAAAGTGATACGACGAGTGCGACAACAATTAGAAAAGGGAATTCCTGAAAGAAAGACCGCTTGCGTCTCATCTGCGCAAACCGTGTTTAACTTTAAAAGTTATTCGGCTGGCTTATCATCAGCAGCTGCTTCTGCAACTACTTCTTCAGCCACAGCTTCTGGAGTCGCAACTTCAGCTGGAACCTCGGACACAGCAGTCTCTGCTACTGGCTCGGACACAACTGGAACCTCGGACACAGCAATCTCTGATACTGGTTCGGACACTGGAGTTGAAAGAATTCCATCGCCGTAACCTTCAACGCCATCGCGCTTTTCGCGAATCTTGGCAGCCTTACCGCGTAGATCGCGCAAGTAGTAAAGCTTGGCGCGACGAACATCGCCCTTCTTTACTAGTTCGATCTTTTCAATAACTGGAGTGTGTACTGGGAAAGTACGCTCAACACCAACACCGTAAGAAACCTTGCGGATGGTGAAAGTTTCGCGAACGCCATCGCCTTGGCGACGGATTACGATTCCCTGGAAAACCTGAAGACGGCTCTTGTTACCTTCGATAACGCGAACAGAAATCTTGAGCTCATCGCCGGCACGGAATTGCGGGATGTCTTTGCGCAGGGATGCTGCATCAACGGCGTCAAGAATGTTCATTTTCGTCCTCTTTATCTAGATCTAGTCGCGGCTTAAATAACCACGGCAGACTGCGTATCTTGCCATAGGTGACGGCTTAAGCGTAAATCGAGCGTGAGCTCGCTATTGGGCCAGACGGAAGGAGAGCGTGGCGTGCAGCGCTGGGGCTGCGGCAATCGTGGTGCCCGCAACGGTTGTGACCTTGGCGCCAGCCTCAGTTGCGATCAATCCACCAGCTGCCAGATCCCATTCTTGGAGTCCTTTTTCAAAGTAGCCATCGAGGGCGCCCATCGCCACAAAGCAGAGGTCAACGGCGGCTGCCCCATTTCGACGAATATCGCGAATTCGGGTGAGCAACTCAGAAAGCTGGGCTAATTGGGCTGGCCGAGCATCAACGTCGTAGGCAAATCCCGTTCCCACCAGTGCACGATTAAGTTCGACGGCTTCGTTGCAAGCAATCGCCTGATCATTTAGGAAAGCACCGCCGCCCCGGCCAGCAGACCAAGTCGAATTAATCGTTGGCGCAACAACTACGCCCACAACAACGCCTTCAGAATCTTTTGCCGCGATGCTCACATTCCAACCAGGCAGGCCATATAAATAATTTACGGTGCCATCGAGTGGATCAATTACCCAAGTAATACCTGATTTCGAGGTTCGTTCAGAACCTTCTTCGCCGATGATGCCATCGCCTGGGCGGGCTTTTAGAATTTCGGAAACGATGTGGTTTTCGCTCTGGGAATCCATCTGCGTGACCACATCGATTGCTGTGGACTTGGATGTAACCTCAAAAGCTGCTGGGCGGTTTTGTAGTAATTCGCCCGCTTCGCGCCCTACTCGTTTCGCTAATTCCAGAAGTTCTGCGATCAACTTTGCATCAGTCATTACTCAATTCTACTACCTTCGAAATCCCGCTAATGTCACGGCTCATCGGTTAGGCTCTGAAAACTATGAGCGAACTGCGCGTGAACGGCAAGTCTGAAGATGGCCTATATCTATCTCTAGTAGATAGCGATGGAAAAGAATTCAGCGTTCGAATTAGTGACACCTTGCGCTCAACTGTTAATCAACCGCGTTTAATGTCTGTGCAAGATGAAGAAGCTGCGCCAATTTCAGTTAAAGAAATTCAACGTCGCTTACGTACTGGTGAATCACCAGAATCAATTGCCCAAGATGGAAATATCACCGTTGAAAAAGTAGATCGCTTTAGCGGACCAATTTTGCAAGAACGTCAATTTATTATTGATCAAGTTGCCACTGTTATCGTGCGAAAAGAACCAGGACGCGAACCAGTTAACTTCGGTGATGCAATTGTTCTGCGCCTGGCACCACGCGGTGTTGATATCACGCAAATAAATTACAACTGCTGGCGAATTGAAACTGGTATCTGGACTATTCAAGTTTCTTATCCAACTTCTGATGGTCATGGCACCGGGCAGTGGGAATACGATCCAACTCGTCGTGCGCTAAACGCTCTCGATGACAATGCTCGTTGGTTACTTGGTGAGGAAACTCCAGCGCCTCGTGCACCACTTGAGCCAGGTTTGATCTATACCGAACAAGTTGACCGCACTCCCCGCACAACTGATGCTGTGCGCGAAACACCACGCTTAGTTTCAATCCGCACCGATGCTGATACAGAGTCGGCAAAAGATGGTGTGCAAGGTCGCGCGAAGGTGCCAAGTTGGGATGAAATTATGTTTGGCCAGAAGAAAGACGAAGATTAATTAATCGTCTTTTGTAATAACGGTACGTAATTCTCAAGTTCGGTAAGTGCGCCGTGATGACCAATCATTGAGCCTTCTAAACTTTCGCGCTCTTCTTCAATCAAAATCAAGCCACCTTTAGCGATTGCAATAATTTCGCCCATGCGATCAAAAGAATCAGCACTGGGATTCGGGCCAAATAGACCAGCAGTAAGGGCATCTTCGCGGGTGTAGATATCGGCGCGACCGCCTAAGAATTCTTCCCAACGAGATTTAACCTCATTACGAGCAGCTGCTGAATCAAGGGCGGCATCAAGATATAGATGGCGGGCGCGAGGTTCCCCTGCAATCGTGGCAATGCCAGTTAGTAATTGATTATCGCGACCCATCACAATTTTTTCTTCAACATTAACCATGCCATGGTCGGCAGTTAGCCAAATGCGGGTTCCTTTCGGAAGTTCAATTATCAATTGTTTAGCCATGTGGTCAAGCATGATTAACGCCGCAAGCCATTTGTCAGAACCAACGCCATCGTTATGACCGGCGGAATCAAGATCATTCATATAGAGATAAACCAACGATGGTGATTTAGCTAAAGCTA
>CAZUWN010000112.1:0-3046 GCA_964624105.1 uncultured Candidatus Planktophila sp.
GGCACACGCTTTTGTGATGCTTCAGCGATATCTGTAAAGCGATCCCAATCCTCTGCCAATAGTGAGTTATTAAAATTAGCTGGGATGTCATCAATATTGTTGTAGTCAGCAGACCATGCCTTTGATGTGCGCTCATATCCACCCATAAGTAAACCTGAAACTTCTTGGCGAAAGTAAATGAAATTGTCTGGATCACGCAGTGATGGCAAAAATGGGGCATCTTGTGGCATAAAGTTTTCTGTAATGAGGTATTGGTGACTCATAGGAACAATTGGCACACGAACATTGACCATGCGTGCTATTTGCGGTGCATACATTCCACCGCAGTTAACAACTATTTCGCATTCAATCTCACCTTTATCGGTGACAACACTGCTCACGCGTCCATTAGTTGTTTTAATCTCAAGAACTCTGGTGTGTGTAAAGATCTGCACGCCTTGGCGGCGTGCACCGGCCGCTAATGCCATTGCCAGCTGTGAAGGATCTACTTGGCCATCTGAGGCCATATAACAGGCTCCAACAACACCTTCTAGGTCGATAAGAGGAAAGAGATCTTGGGCCTCTTTAGGAGAAATCTCTTTTAAATCTAAACCAAATGTTTTAGCCCAACCGATTTGTCTGCGGATCTCTTGCATGCGCTCAGGAGTGGAAGCCAACTTAATACTGCCGCACTCGCGCCAACTTGGGGGCGTCTCAGTTTGTTGCAGTTTTCGATAGAGATCTACGGAGTGCATATTCATTAAGGTCAGAGTGGGATCTGCGCGCAGTTGGCCAACAAGGCCTGCGCTATGGAATGTGGAGCCGCTGGTGAGTTCATTTCTATCGAGCAAAATGACATCTTTTTCGCCCAGCTCGGCTAAATGATAGGCAACCGAAGTTCCACCCACGCCACCACCAATAATGATGATTTTTGCTCGGGTTGGAACTACTGACACGGCCACATATGAAATGTATCCTGAATGCGTGCCTGCCGATAGTGTCCTTGAGCAAGAGTTCGGTGAACGTTTCAATAAATTCGCCCTGCTCAAAGCCCGCACATCTATTAAAGAACTCTCTGGTGGCTTAACCAATAGAAACTTTCTTATAGAAACTCTCACCGATAAATACGTTGCCCGCGTCTCTAGTAACTCCTCGGACTTTCTGGCAATCGATAGAGGCTCTGAGTTTATAAATACCACTATTGCAGGTGAAGGTGGCGTGGGGGCCGAGGTTTTGGATTACATACCCGGTGAAGGCCTGCTTCTTATTTCATACATCAGTGGCAAGACATATGGAGCTGCCGATGTTGGCGCTAACTTGCCCCGTATCGCAACGAGTCTTCGCGCACTGCATTCTCTTAAGCCTTTTGATCATGAGTTCAATATGTTTAATACACAGAGTAATTATTTTAAGATTGTAAAAGAACAGGGCTTTAGAGTTCCAGATGGTTATGTGGATTTTGAACCTATGGTTGCCCAAATCAAAAAAGCTTTTGAAGTTCTCTTTGAAGGGCTAGTGCCTTGTAATAATGATTTGTTGCCAGGCAATTTCATCGATGATGGCAAGAAAATCTGGCTTATTGACTATGAATACTCAGGAAATAACGATGCCTGCTTTGAGATTGGCAACGTGTGGGCAGAAGCGTTTTTACCGATTGAAGCTCTAGAAGAGTTAGTCACTGCCTATTTCGGATCACACCGGCCAGACAAAGTTGCACGTGCTTGGTTGTGGGCACTTATGGCAAAGTATGGATGGACGCTGTGGGCATCAATTCAAGATTCTGTCAGTGAGATTGAATTTGATTTCTGGGAGTGGGGAATGTCTAAATACGATTTAGCTAGAAGTGAATTTACAAGTGAATACTTCAAAAAAGCTTTGGTGGCTGTTACAAGCAAATAAAAAAGCCCGCCGCATAAGCGACGGGCCTTCTTACTAATTACTTTATTCTGGGACTACAGAAACTGTAATCTTTGCAACGATATTGTGGCCAAGTGCGACCTTCACATCGTGGTTTCCAGTCTTCTTGATATGTCCGGCAGTCTTAATTGAGTGACGATCGATATCTAGACCAACAGCTGCCTTGATTGCAGCAGCAACATCTTTATCTGTTACTGAACCAAACAACGCGCCCTTTGCGCCAACCTTTGCCTTAGCAACAACAGTTGCTGACTCAAGCTTGGCCTTGATCTCTTTAGCGTGGTCGATATCGCGGACTTCACGAGCTGAACGCGCACGGCGAATGCTCTGAATCTGCTTTTCTCCACCAAGTGACCATGCAATTGCATTTCCGCGTGGCAACAAGTAGTTGCGTGCGAAGCCATCTTTAACAGTTACAACATCTCCTGCAGAACCAACGCCTGCAACTTCACGAGTAAGGATGAGTTTCATAGTCAGTTCCCCTTATCGCGCTGTTGATGTGTAAGGAAGTAGTGCTACTTCACGACTGTTCTTTACCGCAGTTGCGATTGAACGCTGGTGCTGTGTGCAGGCACCTGTAACGCGGCGAGCGCGGATTTTGCCGCGATCTGAGATGTACTTACGAAGGGTCGCAATATCTTTGTAATCGATATAGGTGACCTTCTGCTGGCAGAAGCTGCATGGCTTCTTCTTAAATTTCTTATTAAGAGCTGCGGCTTTTGCGCCCTTATTCTTCGGTTCACGAAGAGTTTTGTTATTTCTTGCTCCCATTGTGGTGCTCCTTTTCGGGCCCTAGTTATGAACTAGGAATGGATGGATAGGTTGGTTTAGAACGGTGGCTCGTCGGTTGTTGAGGATGCTCCCCAACCTCCGCCGCTTGGCGCAGATGAAGCTGCTGCCCATGGATCTTCGTTAAATGAATCAGCTGCAGCAGGTGCAGAGAATCCGCCACCAGTTCCGCCAGCGCGTTGGGTCTTAGTGACCTTTGCAGTTGCGTTACGTAGTGATGGTCCGACTTCATCAACTTCTACCTCAAAGACAGTGCGCTTTTCGCCTTCTTTAGTTTCATAAGAACGTTGCTTCAAGCGACCAGAGAGAATGACGCGCATTCCTTTTGTCAGTGACTCTGCAACATTTTCAGCTGCTTGAC
>CAZUWN010000113.1:0-3032 GCA_964624105.1 uncultured Candidatus Planktophila sp.
AAACCGCGACGAGGTGGCGGATTAGTAGCGGCAACCACAATTACTAATTGATCAATGTTGGCAACAATGGTGCGTTCAACTTTAGCGGCGTCATCTACCGTGCGACTAAGTGAATTGCGTCGTTCGGTGATTGTCACAATGCGCGCTAGCGAATCTGTTTTTCCACTTACATCACCAACTAACCCAACTCGATCGCCAACTACTACTGACTTGGGGCCAAGTTCACGAGCCTTCATAGCGGTAACGATTACACCGTCATCGGTAATACAAGTGGTTCGACCGCGATCTACCGCAGTTACTAATGAAAAGATGGCGTCATCATGCGCGGGGCGATCTTTAGTACGGCGGCGCGTGCTGCGCGCTGGGCGCACTCGCGCATCAGATTCATCGTATTCGCGCGTACTCATGCAGTAAGTGAACTCCAAAGGCCAGGGAAATCTGGCAAAGTTTTGCGGGTAGTCGCGATATTTTCGACTTCGATACCAGGGACGACTAAACCAATTGCAGCACCTGCCGTAGCTAAGCGATGATCATCGTAAGTGTGGAAAACCCCTGCGTGCAGCGGCCCCGGAGTTATATGAAGTGCGGTTTCTTCTTCGGTGACGTTGCCACCGAGTGCGTTAATTTCATTAGTTAGCGCTGCTAAACGATCGGTTTCATGTAAGCGCAAATGGCCGATGCCACGTAAATGTGAAGGTGAATCAGCCAGTGCGCATAGAGCTGCGATTGCTGGCGTTAATTCACCGACGTCATGTAAATCAATATCGATTCCGTGAATTTTTCCAGTGCCAGTTAACTTTAAACCGTTGCCTACAAATTCAACTTTAGCGCCCATCTGCGTCAAGATGTCGCGCAGTTGATCACCAGGCTGGGTAGTAGATTTCGGCCAATCGGCAATTGTGACATCGCCACCACAGATCATGGCAATTGATAAGAATGGCGCCGCATTTGATAAATCTGGCTCGATTACAAAATCTTGACCGATAAGTTTTCCGGGTAGTACTTTCCAAATATTATTTGCGGCATCAACTTCAACAGTTGCACCGAAGAAGCGCAACATATCGACAGTCATATCAATGTGCGGCATTGATGGAAGTGCACCACCAACATGTTTAACGGTGATGCCATTTGTCATGCTTGGTCCGATTAATAAAAGGGCCGACAAGAACTGACTAGAAGCGCTCGCATCAATCTCAAGTGCACCCCCTGGAATTTCGCCAGTGCCATTTAAAGTTAGCGGCAAGCTGTAGCGACCTTCATGTACAACTGAAATTCCTAAATCTTCGAGCGCTTTAATTACTGGGCCAAGTGGGCGTTCATGCGAACGAGGATCACCATCGAAGGCCACCGAACCAGTTGCCAGCGCAGATAATGGCGGTAAGAAGCGCATTACGGTGCCGGCATTGCCCACATCAATTTTTACTGGGCCGCTCATTTTTGCAGGTGTAATTTGCCAAGCCACATCGCCATCAACCGAAGTCTCAACAACAGAAATTCCTAATTCACGTAGGCCGGCAACCATCAGTTCGCTATCGCGCGAAATTAGCGGGCGCCTGATTAGCGATGGGGTGGTTGCTTGCGCAGCCAAAATCAGAGCACGATTAGTTACTGATTTAGAGCCTGGGATTGTGACGGTAGCGCTAATTGGCTGGGGGCCACGAAAGATGGCGGGCCAATTTCCAGAAGCGTGCGCTGAAGTCATGTGCAAACTCTACTGGGTTGGCGATTGCGCTAGCGTTGCGCATATGTGCGGCCGCTTTGTACAGACCCATCAAATGCAGGAGTTAGTAGAACAATTTTCGGCTCATGGCGCAGTCCCTGCATATTCATTGCCAGCTAGTTGGAATATCGCTCCGACAAATCCGATTTACATCGTGCGCGAAAATGGCGGCCAGCGCGAACTAGCAGTTGCCTCATGGGGCTTGATCGGAAACTGGCATAAAACTATTTCTGAAGCGCGGGCTTCACAATCTCATGCAATCAATGCGCGCTCGGAATCGATTCATGAAAAACCAACATTTAGAAATGCGTTTCGAACCACTAGGTGTTTGATCCCAGTGCAGGGCTATTACGAATGGGCCACCGCGCTCGGTCGCTATAAACCTAAACAAGCTTTTTATATTTCCGGGGCAGATAATCAATCACTTTCAGTTGCTGGACTCTGGAGTAGTTGGCGCACACCTGATGGCCAGATGATCGAGAGCGCTTCGATTATTACTCGAGAAGCCGTGGGGGAGTTAGCAACAATTCATAGTCGGATGCCAGTGATGATGGCGAAGGATCGATGGGGCGAGTGGCTTGATCCAAAGCTGCACGATGTCGCTTTATTACAGGGCTTAATGCACCATGAGGAACCGGCGGCGGGGTTGGTGCCAATTCCGGTTTCTAGTGCGGTTAATACAGTTGCAGTAAATAACTCAGAATTGATTAAGGAAATCGAACTTGGTGAGCCCGAAACTCTCTTTTAATTCCCAGTTCGGCAATGAGGTAAAAAATGCAAAACCCCGTGGTTGCGAGATAGCCTTATGGTGATGACAGCTACTGAGTTGGTTAAAGCGAGCCCAGCCGAAAGTGCGTGGCGCGAGATTGCCTTGCCTACACAAATGATGATGAGTAATTAATTATGAATATTGAGAGCGAATACTTAGGCGCAGTTGGATTGGCGACCATGGTAATTCGCCCAGGTGATACTGCTGTGGCCCTTGGAATCGGTGAACTACCAATCGCTGCTGGCTCACATTTATTAAATGTAATGGAAAGTGCGTGCGTTACGGCAATCGCGGAATATTTTGAAGGCAGCGAAACCACCATTTTGAGCGGTAGTTCAATCGATGTTATTGCTGGCGTATCAATCGGAACTGAAATTCGCGGTATGGCTAGATGCATAGAAGTAAATGGAAAAGAGTTAACTTTCGAATGCGATATTTACGACGGTGAACGACATATTGCACATGGCCAAATAAAAAGAACCGCAGTTGAGCGAGTATCTTTCCTCGCCCGAACTGCGGCTCAAACGCTAACTAGCGCGCCAC
>CAZUWN010000114.1:0-3021 GCA_964624105.1 uncultured Candidatus Planktophila sp.
GATTGTGGCTCAGCACTTGGCGTTGGGGGACACCTCAATAAATTACGCCGCACTCGAGTTGCTGGCTTTGGTCTAGATCGCACAGTTTCGATTGCAGCCCTGAAAGCCCAGGATTTCACGCCGCTATCTATGGCCGATGTAGCACGCGCAACTTTTGCAGTCCGCACAGTTAGCGCAGATGAGGCAATTGAACTTTCCTTTGGGCGAGCACTTGTGGCAAATACCAGCGAAGATATTACTGCGGCGATTTCACCAGCTGATGAAGTTTTAGCACTTCTGCAGAATAAGGAGGGTAAGGCACTTCCGATTGCAGTTTTTGCTGCAGTTAACTGAGGTGCCATAATTCGCACAATGAGCAATGTTGTTGTAATCGGAGTCTTTGATGGCGTGCATAAGGGCCACCAGAGCATTCTCGATCGCGCCAAAGAAATTGCTGATGGTCGCAAAATTATTGCCTTAACTTTTGATCCACACCCAACAACTGTTTTCGCACCAGATCGGGCACCTACACTTTTAACTACCTTGGCTGATCGTGTTGTGCTGCTAAAAATTCATGGTGCTGATCAAGTAGCGGTGATGAAATTCGATGAAAAGTTTGCCGCAATGTCGCCAGAGGACTTTGTAAATCAAATTCTGATTAAGCAGTTAGAAGCTGGTGATGTAATTATTGGCGAGAACTTTACTTATGGCCATAAAGCTGCCGGAAATGTGGAATCACTTAAATCACATTCTGAATTTAAAGTTCACGTTCTTGACTTACATTCAGATGACACCGAACCTGTTTCTTCAACTCGCATTCGCGCCGCAATTGTTAAGGGCGATGTTGAAACAGCGCGCTTGTTACTTTCTAGACCACATCGGCTAGATGGCGTAGTAGTTCATGGCGAAGCACGCGGTCGCGAAATTGGTTATCCAACAGCGAATTTAGGAAACCTTGACGGGCAAACTATTCCCGCCGATGGTATTTATGCAGGTTGGTTAACAGTTGGAATCAATCGTTGGTCTGCCGCAATTTCAATTGGCACTAATCCAACATTTGCTGGTGTTCGTGGTCGCCAAGTTGAGGCATATGCCCTTGATCAAGTTGGACTTGAGCTCTACGACCAAGATGCCACCATTGAATTCGGTTGGCATTTACGTGAGACCTTAAAGTTTGATGGCCTAGAGCCACTCCTCGAGCAGATGAAGAAAGATTGCGATCTGGCTCGAAAACTGACCGAAGCTTAATTTTTACTTCTGCGGTTTACGCGGGGGATTAGCCTCGATTTCGCCCCTCACGCTCACGCTGGTAACCTTTGCCCTGTCCAACGAGAAGTAGAGCTTCCGTGTATCAAACCGGAAGCCATCGTGGCGGTAACTAACAAGGAGCGTCAGAAATGGCATTAACACCAGAAGTAAAGAAAGAAATCGTTGCTAAGTACGGCACTTCAGCTACCGACACCGGAAGCCCAGAAGCGCAGGTCGCTTTGCTTTCTAAGCGTATCGAGGACATCACAACTCACCTCAAGACCAACCCTCATGATCACCACAACCGTCGTGGTCTACTACTTTTGGTTGGTCAGCGTCGTCGTATCTTGCAGTACCTTGCAAAGACAGATATTGCGCGTTACAGAGCGATTATCGAAAAACTCGGTATTCGCCGTTAATTTAGCCTGACTCCACCGAGGGAAATGGTCCTCGGTAGTGGTTTCCGCAGATTTGATTTAAATAATTAAATCCTGCGTGAACTTCGATCGAAGATTCATTATTCTCTTGATGCGTGTAGTCAAGAACAGGAGCGACCCATGGAGGGTCAAGACGTAACATCAGCCGTTGCCGTAATCGACAATGGAAAGTTTGGAAAGAAAGAGATCCGTTTCGAAACCGGGCGACTAGCTCGTCAAGCAGCAGGCGCTGCAGCGGTTTACATGAACGACGAAACAATGATCTTCTCAGCAACTACTGCTTCAAAGTCACCGAAGGATCAATTCGATTTCTTCCCTTTGACGGTAGATGTTGAAGAAAAAATGTATGCAGTTGGTCGTATTCCAGGATCATTCTTCCGTCGCGAAGGTCGTCCATCAGAAGATGCGATTCTTACTTGCCGTTTGATCGATCGCCCATTGCGTCCATCATTCGTAAAGGGACTTCGTAACGAAGTTCAAATCGTAATTACGGTAATGGCACTTGATCCTGATCATATGTACGACGTACTTGCGATCAACGCAGCATCAATGTCAACACAATTAGCTGGTCTGCCTTTCTCTGGCCCAATCGGTGGCGTTCGCGTTGCTTTAATTGGTGGTCAATGGGTTGCATTCCCTAATCACTCAGAGGTAGCCGATGCTGTCTTTGACATGGTTGTTGCTGGTCGCGTAATTGGTGACGATGTTGCAATCATGATGGTTGAAGCAGAAGCCACATCTAAGACCATTGAATTGGTTAAGTCTGGTCAAAGCGCACCAACTGAAGAAATCGTTAGCCAAGGACTTGAGGCTGCAAAGCCATTCATCAAGGCACTTTGCGATGCTCAGCTAAAGGTTGCAGCTAAAGCTGCTAAGCCAACTGCTGAATTCCCAGTGTTCCTTGATTATCAGTCAGATGTATTCGAAGCAGTTTCTGCTCACGCATCTGCTGATCTTGCAAAGGCGATGACTATCGCTGGTAAGCAAGAGCGCGAAACCGCAATCGATGCAATTTCAGCTGCTACTAAAGAAGCTGTTGCTGCAAAGTTTGAAGGCCGTGAAAAAGAAGTACCTGCAGCGTTTAAATCACTAACTAAGAAGTTAGTTCGTCAGCGCGTATTGCGTGACAAGATTCGTATTGATGGTCGCGGTCTTCGCGATATCCGTGCGCTATCTGCTGAGGTTGAAGTTATTCCTCGCGTTCACGGTTCAGCAATCTTCGAACGTGGCGAGACTCAGATCTTGGGTATCACTACTTTGAACATGTTGAAGATGGAACAACAGCTAGATACTTTGAATCCAGAAAATCACAAGCGTTACATGCACAACTACAACTTCCCACCATATTCAACTGGTG
>CAZUWN010000115.1:0-2999 GCA_964624105.1 uncultured Candidatus Planktophila sp.
TAACCGCCAGAACCTGGGTCGCTTGTTACGGTGGTTCCATCAAGGTTTTCGACAACGTTTGATGGGCTTGGCGAAGGAGTAATAACTGGCTTGGCAAATTTTGCCAGCACTTTATCTAGCGCCGTGCGAGCTGCATTTGCGGCAGTAGTTCCTCTAGGAATTTGATCAGCTATCGCGACAAATATGTACTCCTGATCGCCACCTTGAACATAACCAGCTAATGAAACGGTTCCATTTAAAGTGCCGGTTTTAGCTCTGACTAAACCAATTGCCGATTGTGCGCTTTTAATAAACCGGGTCTGCAAAGTTCCGCTAACCCCACCAATTGGTAGCCCACCGTAAATCGTGCGGTACTTTTCATTGCCATAAGTTTTAAGAAGTAGCTGCCCCATCATGCGAGCTGAGACTTTATTTGATTTAGAAAGACCGCTACCGTCAACGGCGTTCAACCCAGTTGGATCAACCTCTAGGTCAGTTAAAGTCTTTACGAAAACCTTTTCAATTCCAGACTTGGTGTAACCAAACCCAGCTTTCATAGCTGCATATGTAGCCATTCGATCGCCTAGCGTGTTGTCGCTCCAGAGCAGCATCCAATCCATGATGGTCTGCAAAGGTGGCGATTGAAATTTTGCGATCGACTCTTTCGCATAAAGGCGTGTTTCCGCGATGGTAACTTTCAAAGTACTTACTTTTACATCGCGCGCTTTAAATTGCGCCTTGATGAAATCTAAATCGACGCTATACATGCTCGCATATTCGATACGTAGAGTTTTTATTGGTTCGCCATTATCGGCATCAAGTTTCTTAAGCGCACTTGTTACTAACTTAGGCAGCGATACTCGGCCCATTTTGGTTGCAACTGAATTCCTTCGCTCCATCCAAGGATCTAGCGAGCCGGCAATTATCAAGGTATTTGGTTCGGCACCAGTTGAAATTTCAGTAGTAAATCGGTGATCTGGAGTTAAGTAAGTTAGCAGCGCAGTTGCTGAAAGTATTTTAAGAAGTGATGCTGGCTTGCGAAAAGAGGTCGCGCTATTTTCAAAGATTACTTCGCCAGTAACTGGATCAATCAAAATCATGCCTGGGTTAGCCAGCGCTTTAGAAGAAGCTGCGCTCTTCAAAATTGGGCTAATCGCACTACTTTTTAAGGCGGCTGGCGCACCCGAAGTCATGGCCGCAGTAAGCACAACGAGAGCTACGCCCACTGAGGCAAGTGATAACGGGCGCAACTTCATGCTGCGAATACTACTTTCTAATTACTAAAGATAGATTGACCCAATGAGCATGCCACCAGCTGAAATTGGTCCGGGTGAATTTTTCCCCGTTGTTGGCGTTGGGCCATATCCAAAACCTTGGCCTACGGGTGATCAATACGACTTAGAGCTTCTTGAGAATGGCGATCGTCGTAATGTGCTCGACAAATATCGTTATTGGTTAGTTAGCGCGATAGTTGCCGACCTAAATACGAAACGTCATAAATTGCAGATTGCTATTGAGAATTGGCAACATGATTTAAATATCGGTTCTGTCGTTCGAACCGCAAATGCTTTTAATGTGAGTGCTGTTCATATTGTTGGAAAACGCGATTGGAATAAACGCGGAGCGATGGTTACCGATAGATATTTAACAATTGTCCATCATCCAACCGTTGAAGATTTTGGAAATTATTGTCGCGAGGCTGGCTTACCAATTATTGGAATTGATAATTTGCCCGGTATTTCAAAGCAACTTGAATCAACTCAGTTGCCTGAAAGTTGCGTTCTTCTTTTCGGCCAAGAAGGTGCCGGCATGAGCGAAGAAGCAGTTGCCGTTTGCGAAGTAGTACTAGAAATTAATCAGTATGGCTCGACGCGCAGCATGAATGCATCAGCTGCTGGTGCAATTGCTATGTATCACTGGGCGCTACAACACCTACCGCGACTTTAGGAGTTGTTCGCTTGGCTTTCAGCCTCGTCGGCGAGAGCTTCGCGCACAGATACTAAGCGACGATCAATTTCATCGGCTTCAGTATTTCGGCCCAAAATTCGCATAACTGCAGCCATAGAAGTTTCAATATCTACGATGAATTCGAAGTCTTTTGGATCTTCATCGGTAGCGACAGTTAAAACTTGATCGAGGGTGTTTAGGCCTTCTTCGTAATTCTCTAACAGCACTTGAGCTTTGCCATATTCAAAGAGAGCGTTATTTGAACGAATATGGTCATGTGCGGTTTCAAAAACATCGAGGGCTTTACGTGCGCGAGTTAAAGCTAAATCGCCTTCGCCGAGTGCAACGTGGCAGGAAGCAATTTTTTGATCACAGCGAGCAACTTGAATTACTTCTTTGTTGCGCTTAAACAGATCGCGCGCTTCGTAGAAGGAAACGATTGCTTCGCGGAAATTCTTTAGGGAACGATGGGCGCAACCAATTAAATAAAGATCATTTGCAGCGCCATATTCATTTCCGTCAAGTAAATGTTCTTGAGCACATTCATCCATGGTGGAAATTACTTTTTCAAAATTCTTAGAGGCAAACCACCACTCGCCCAATGTGCAAGCAAGTTCTAGCGCGATCGAAGATTTATTAGCACGCAAAATTTCAACTGCTTTAGACATTGCAGTAGCAGCTTCTTCCATGCGCTTTAACTGATTTAAGTTATAACCAATTGCGCTATATGCCTGTGCCACACCTTCAGACGGTGCACTTGCGCCAAGTTGATCGTAAATATCGCAAGCAGTTTCAGCGAGAGCTAGAGCTTCGTCATATTGACCACGTGCAAAAATGCGCGCACTTAATTCGTAATATGTACTGGCACGTTCTGCGCCTTCAACTTCTGGAATTCGATCCCAGAGCATTTCCTCAGTTACAAGATCTTCTAAGCCTTCGTCATCGCCCATTTGGATCTCCCCAATCGAAGTTTCCTGACCTACCGAGTAAGCGTGACTCTATATCTCCCGCCTGTTGAAATGCGCAGAGTTTGTCTAAGACACCGGTAAACAGCCTTGCCAAATCCGACAAAA
>CAZUWN010000116.1:0-2989 GCA_964624105.1 uncultured Candidatus Planktophila sp.
GGTTTGCTAAATCATTTAGCAAAAAATGGCGAGATCACACCAATAAAATGTTAATTCGCCCAGCCACTAAAGCTGATTTACCAGCCATCATGCAATTGATTCATGATCTTGCGCTTTATGAAAAAGCTCCTGAGCAAGTTGAAACCAATGAAGCTGAAATTGGCGCGGCCCTCTTTGCCGATGAACCAAAAGTTTTCTGCTCAATTGCAGACCTTGATGGCGAAGTAATCGGAATTTCCATTTGGTTTCTGAATTTTTCTACTTGGCAGGGCAAACATGGCATCTACCTAGAAGATCTATATATAAAGCCCGAACATCGCGGAAATGGTTATGGCTTAGCAATGCTTAAGCACTTAGCTGCAATTTGTAACGAGCGCGGATACGGTCGCTTCCAATGGTGGGTGCTCGACTGGAACACACCAGCAATTGAGTTCTATAAATCCCAAGGCGCAGTTGCCATGGATGAATGGACTGTTTACCGCGTTAGCGGAGAAGCGTTAAAACACCTAGGTAATTAGACAGCTAGCGGAAATTAAGCAGTAGGTGTTTGTGCTAAATCTTCTGGTGAATCTGGTGTTATCGCTTTTGGCGAACCAGTGAAAGTGAATTTCGCATCTGCGCCTTCGCCTTCAACATCAACCACAATAATTTCGCCTGCTTTTAGCTCGCTAAACAAGATGCGCTCTGAGAGTGAATCTTCGATTTCGCGTTGAATTGTGCGACGCAATGGGCGTGCACCAAGAAGTGGGTCATAACCACGAGCAGCAAGTAGATCCTTAGCCGCTTGAGTTAATTCAATACCCATATCTTTTACCTTCAGGCGCTCATCAAGGGAAGCAATCATTAGATCAACGATCTGAATAATTTCATCCTTGTGTAGCTGATGGAATACCACGATGTCATCAATACGGTTTAGGAACTCTGGGCGGAAGTGCGACTTAAGTTCATCGCCAACTTTTTGCTTCATGCGCTCGTAATTTGAGAGCTCATCAGATGAGTTCGCAAAACCAATACCGGCACCCTTAGAAATATCTTTAGTTCCGAGGTTCGTGGTCATAATAATTACGGTGTTCTTGAAATCAACTGCGCGACCTTGTGAGTCAGTTAGGCGACCATCTTCAAGAACCTGCAATAGTGAGTTAAAGATATCTGGGTGCGCTTTTTCGATTTCATCGAATAACACAACTGAGAATGGGCGACGACGTACTTTTTCAGTTAGCTGTCCACCTTCGTCATAACCAACATATCCGGGAGGTGCACCAAATAAGCGAGAAGCTGTGTGACGCTCGGAGTACTCAGACATATCAAGTTGAATCAACGCATCGGCATCACCAAATAAGAATGAAGCAAGCGTGCGTGAAAGTTCAGTCTTACCGACACCTGATGGGCCAGCAAAAATAAATGATCCACCTGGGCGCTTTGGATCTTTAAGACCGGCACGAGTACGACGAATTGCTTGTGACAACGCCTTGATCGCTTGGTCTTGACCAATGACGCGCTTGTGCAGTTCATCTTCCATGCGCAGCAAGCGAGCGGTTTCTTCTTCAGTTAACTTAAATACTGGAATACCAGTTGCGATAGATAGAACTTGAGCGATGAGTTCTTCATCAACTTCAGTTACCTTATCGAGATCGGTTGCTTTCCAATTCTTTTCGGCTTCAGCTTTCTCAGTAGAAAGTGTCTTTTCGAGATCGCGGAAAGATGCGGCTTTCTCGAAATCTTGGCCATCGATTGCTGACTCTTTTTCTTTACGAGCAGCAGCGATTTTGTCATCGAATTCACGAAGTTCAGCAGGTGCGGTCATGCGCTTAATACGCAAACGTGAACCAGCTTCATCAATTAAATCGATTGCCTTATCTGGCAAGAAGCGATCTGAAACATAGCGATCAGCCATATTTGCTGCAGCCGCTAGCGCACCGTCGGTAATTGATACTCGGTGATGAGTTTCGTAGCGATCGCGCAGGCCTTTAAGAATTTCAATGGTGTGAGCCACTGATGGTTCTTTAACTTGAATTGGTTGGAAGCGACGTTCTAGCGCTGCATCTTTTTCAAGGTGCTTGCGATATTCATCAAGGGTAGTTGCGCCGATTGTCTGGAGCTCACCACGAGCAAGCATTGGCTTTAAAATGCTAGCTGCATCAATTGCACCTTCAGCTGCGCCAGCGCCAACCAATGTGTGAATTTCATCGATGAAGAGAATGATGTCGCCACGAGTTTTAATTTCTTTAAGTACTTTCTTCAAGCGCTCTTCGAAATCACCGCGGTAACGAGAACCGGCAACCAGCGCGCCTAGATCAAGTGAGTAAAGCTGCTTATCCTTAAGGGTCTCAGGCACATCGTTCTTAACAATTGCTTGTGCCAAACCTTCAACAACTGCTGTTTTACCAACACCTGGTTCACCAATTAATACTGGATTGTTTTTAGTACGACGAGAAAGAACCTGCATAACGCGTTCGATCTCTAGCTCGCGACCAATTACTGGATCAAGTTTTCCTTCGCGGGCAGCTTGAGTTAAATTGCGACCGAATTGATCAAGTACTAATGAAGTAGAAGGAGTTCCTTCGGCTGGACCATTTGAAGCAACTGCTTCTTTTCCTTGGTAGCCAGAAAGTAATTGAATAACTTGTTGACGAACGCGATTTAAATCAGCGCCAAGTTTTACTAATACTTGGGCAGCTACGCCTTCGCCTTCGCGAATCAAGCCCAGCAAAATATGTTCAGTACCGATGTAGTTGTGTCCAAGTTGCAACGCTTCACGTAGTGAAAGTTCGAGAACTTTCTTGGCGCGTGGTGTAAATGGAATATGTCCACTTGGTGCTTGCTGACCTTGGCCAATAATTTCTTCAACTTGTGCACGCACGGCTTCAAGTGAGATGCCCATGCCTTCCATCGCTTTAGCAGCGACGCCTTCGCCTTCATGAATCAGGCCAAGCAGAATGTGCTCGGTGCCGATGTAGTTGTGATTGAGCATGCGTGCTTCTTCTTGGGC
>CAZUWN010000117.1:0-2954 GCA_964624105.1 uncultured Candidatus Planktophila sp.
GCTACGGCAAATTTAACGGCCATGTGTCCCAATCCTCCGAGTCCAGCAACTGCAACGCGGCTTCCGGGACCGACTTTCCATTTTTTTAGCGGCGAGTAGGTAGTGATTCCAGCGCAGAGCAACGGAGCCATCGCTGCCATATCAAGATTTGCAGGCAGTTTATGAGCATAACTCTCTGGAATTACGAAGTAGTTTGAATAGCCACCAAAGGCAATCTGCTTCGTATTTCTCTCGTAGGCGTTGTAAGTGTCGGTATATCCTTCTAAACAATATTGCTGCAAACCCTTTAAACAGTTCGCACATTTTCTGCAGGAATCAATAAAAACTCCTACGCCAATGCGATCACCAATTTTAAATCGTGATACGCCACTTCCAACCGAGGTTACGGTACCTACAAACTCGTGCCCCGGAACCATAGGGAAATTGGCTTCTCCCCATTCTTCTCTGGCTTGATGGATATCAGTGTGGCAGATACCAGAAAAGTCGATACGGAATCCAACATCGTCACTTCTTAGCTCTCTTCTTTCAAAGGTGTACGGTTCTAATTTACCCTTTGCCGACATAGCTGCGAAGGCTTTAGTTGCAGTCATTATTTTCCCCTCTAGTTTGATGGTTTGGTTAAATGGTTTGGCATTGCATTAAGTTGTAAGTGGGTTGTAGGGAACGTGCAATCAAATCTTGATAAGAACACGCCAATGTTTGCGATAAGGGAAAAGGGAAAGAATTGAGATTAGAAGTGCGATTACTGGAACGATGAAAGATTTACCTGCACCATAGTTATCGATGATGTATCCAGAAATTGGACCTGGGAGTGCGTTGCCGATCTGCAGACCTGCGAGTATCCAGGCGAAAGTTTCCGTAATCTTTGCGGGAGAAACGGATTTTTCAACTATTGCATAACCAGAAATGAGTATTGGTGCGACACCGAGGCCGCTTAAGAAAAGCACTATGCCAAGGACAAATATAGATTTTACGAAAAGAAGTGGAATTGTTAGGAAAAACATCGCAATCATCAAATAAATAAATTTCTGACCATTGGTTATTCTCAATTTAATTGCGCCATTGATGAGTGCGGCAACAGCACTACCAGCTGACCAAATTGCCAAAAGTATTCCAGTCGAACCTTTAGCATCGAGTTGATCTGCAAACGCAATTGTGCTTAAAGTGGCGGATGCGAAGAATACTCCAAGGAAAATGTAGGGTAAAAACACCGCCTGAACATAGGGAATGGCAAGAACTGCGGTCCTCTTCTCACTTTTAACTTTTGGATGAGGTGGCGGTTCGCTTCTCCTCTGCAAAATGTATAGACCGGTACCTACGGTCATAAATGAAAATGCAAAATACATTCCAGCTTGTGGTGCAATTGAAATTGCTGCTGCAGATGCTATGAGGGGGCCAATGATAAATACTATTTCATCAACAAGTGCTTCAAAGGAGTATGCAGTGTTAATGAGTTGACGACCATCTTCTTTGTCTTCCAGTGTATGCAGCCAACGTCGCCGTACCAGACCACCGATATTGGGCAAGAATGCTTCGGCAATGAAAATGCAGCCCATCCAAATTATTGTGGGGAAGTTGTGCGTGATTGTGTATATAAAAAGGAGTCCGAAAATAATGTATGGAGGAATTGTGAAACGCAAAACCTTAGCTTGGCCAAGTTGATCAGCTTTTCGCGACCAGACTGGGGAAAAAGCGGCGTTAGTTAACGCTGCCCCAGTCGAGATTACCCCCGCCAATGTATATGAGTCCGTTTCGTAAAGCACAATAAAAGTGACTGATAAGAAAGTCATCGAGATAGGTAATCGTGCGACTAAACCAGGGATAGAGAATGCGAGTCCGCCTGGCGTTGCAAAAAGTTTGCGGTACGGAGTCAGCATGGGGAAACTGTAATGGTATTGGAGTCATAAAAGGTTTAATTCTTTGAACAATTAGTCTAAAATCAAATATGACTGATTTACTCCGATTTTTTGTAATCACTGATCCCGTTCAGGAAAGAGCATGATGCAAAGTACAAAGCAAGACGTTGGATTGTATTTACTAGTTGACGGTGGAAAAACTAAGACCGAAGCAGTAATTGTCGATTCAAATGGATCTGAAATTGCTAAAAGTCGTGGGCCTGGTTTAGAAATAATTGGAAGCGTCAATGGCTACGAGCGTGTTGTTGATAGCTTGCGCACAACATTTGACCAACTTCCACAAACCGCGCGATTTGCGGGGGTCGCATTTGGCTTAAACGGTGCTCAGTCAGCACCGGGTTATCATCTTGCCGCTAAAGCAATCTCATCATTGGTAAAAGCTGATCAATTTACGATTGCCAGTGATGTCGTAATGAATTATTTAGGCGCACTTGGAAATCAACCTGGCGTCGTGGTTGCGGCAGGAACTGGCGCTGTGGTGATGGCAATTTCAAGAGAAGGCGTTGCGTATCGAATTGATGGCGATGGCCCACTAATTGCAGATCGTGGAAGTGGTCATGACATTGGGCGACAAGGGTTAAAGATCGCAGCGATGGTTGATGATGGGCTACCCGGATCAGCTGCACTTCATAAAGCGATGATTGAACGTTTCGGCACGCTGGAAAACACTGCAGCTAGCGTTTATGGAGCACCAAACCCCATCGAAGTAGTTGCGTCTTTCAGTAAGAGTGTTGTAGATGCGGCACAAGAGGGCGATGAAATGTCTATCGAGATTCTGCGCTGCGCCGCCAAAGATTTAGCCATGAATGTGCAAGCTGCCGCTCGACGTTCCAAGCTGGCAGGAGCGCCATTTTCCTATTCTACGGCTGGCGGAGTCTTTAACATCGGGCCACTTATAGAAAAACCGTTCCACGATTTTGTAGCTCAATTTCTTCCCGAGGCTAAGTTCCAAAAACCTATCGGTGGCGCTATTGCAGGAGCCCAAATCATGGCTATGAATCAAGCGCCAGGGTTAGAGCAGGTAACCACTCGAATTGG
>CAZUWN010000118.1:0-2948 GCA_964624105.1 uncultured Candidatus Planktophila sp.
GTTTACTTATTTACGGCTAATCTTCAATTGATCTCTGAATTTCTCTACCTGCTTTTTTATCCCTTAATATTTATTGCTATCCCACGTTTACTTAGCTCAAGCGTTTCAAGCACAATTCTAGAAAACATCGATGCTGCGATTGTGGCTCTCGGCGTCAGCGCTCTCGCCTCGGCTTTACTTATGAAACCAGTTTTACCGAATTTTAACGGTGACCAGCTAGAAACGTTTTTTGCCATTATTTTTCCAGTCGCTGACATTGTGTTGATTGCGCTAATTGTTTCGCTAAATCCATTTCACCGAATCATTTGGCGAAACTTTATTCTTACTTTTGGCATATTTGCCTTCGCTGCTGCTGACTTTGTAAATCTTTGGTTAAGTAGAAATGGCAATTATAGATTCGGAAGCTGGACTGATTCACTATGGCTAATTGCGCTACTTCTTATTGTCGAATCGTTGTGGCACAAGCGAGATGAAAGCAGTTCACGGGTGCCAACCCACCCAGTATTAATTGCGGTAGCTGTTTTATTCAGCGCAATACTCTTGTCATTGCTTGCACTAAAACCTGGCTACTTGCCCGGATTTATAGTTGGTCCAGCAATCGCAACTCTATTTCTAGCTTTTATTCGAATGGTTGTTGCACTCCGGCAAGCTCAAGAAATTGGTGCAGAACGAACTCTGGCTCGAACTGATGAATTAACTGGGCTACCAAATAGACGCAAGTTCATGGCCGAGCTAATTGAATTTTCAAATACCCAAGGTGCACTTTTGTTGCTAGACCTAAATGGCTTCAAGCCAATTAATGACAAGTACGGCCACGAAGTTGGTGATCAACTATTGCGAGCAGTCTCGCAACGATTCCGACGCTCGCTACCAAGTCATTCCACGCTGGCACGCTTAGGCGGCGATGAGTTTGGCGCCCTGATTTCCGGTGACTTTGAAAGCACCATGGAGGCAGCTTTGGCACTTCATGCCAGCGCCAGTTATCCATTCGCTATCGCAGGTGAAACGATAATGATTGGCGTCAGTGTTGGCTTTGTAACCAATGATGGCACCCGCGACATGATGCATCGCGCAGATCAAGCGATGTATAAAGCTAAACGCGAGGATCTAGGGGTTTGTCAGCTTTAATTTCTGCCAAGCGTGCGAGTGACTCGATTCGTTCGGCTGCATGATCGACAACTCGCTCTGCATAACCATTGCTATAACCATCTAGATACAACCAAGGTTCGTGAATTTCAGCCGCTGATAAATGTGCCAGCTCTGGCACATACTTTCGAATGTAGTCGCCTTCGGCATCAAAACGTTTGCCTTGCTCGATCGGATTAAAAACTCGGTAATACGGCGAAGCGTCTGTGCCGCAGCCAGCTGTCCATTGCCAGCCGTGCGAGTTCGATGCCACATCAAAATCAATTAGGTGTTCGCCAAAGAATCTAGCACCGTGTTGCCATTCCAAATGTAGATCTTTAACTAAGAAAGACGCCACAACCATTCGCGTGCGATTATGCATCCAGCCGGTTTGCACAAGTTGTCGCATAGCTGCATCTACAAATGGGTAGCCTGTCTTGCCTTCACACCAAGCGTTAAATTTTGAATCAGGTTCGTCATATCGCATCTCTTTGAAGCGAGGTGCGTAGTAATCCCAAGTTGTATGTGGGTTATGGTGCAGTACATCGGCATAAAAATCGCGCCACGCAATTTCTTTACGGAAAACATCGTGCGCTTTACTATCGCCCAACTTGGCTAACAGAGTACGCGGATGTATTTCGCCCCATCGTAAATGGGCACTTAATCGGCTCGTGCCATCAATGCCGGCAAAATTGCGATTCTCATCGTAGGAATCTAAACCAGAACTTTGAAACTCTTGCCAGCGATCAAGGGCTACGTTTTCACCGGCTGAAATATTAATTTCAGTATTCCACTCTGGAAAATTTCGGTCTCCGGCAAGTGGCTCAGCAGCCTTAATATTCAATGGTTTTGCAGCTGGTGCGCGCCAACCATGAGTGCACCAAGCACGATAGAACGGGGTGTAAACGCGATAAGGGGTTTCATCGCTCTTGCGTACTCGCCCTGGTGCAACTGCATATGGACTACCTGTTTGAGTTAACTCAATTCCATTGGCGATAACTTTGGCATCGCGCGCAACTCCGTATGGCGTGTAATCAGCACTTACGTGAACTGAGTTTGCACCGTAACGACTCATTACATCTTTGAGCACATCGCTGGGTTCGCCGGCGATCACCAATAGTTTCTCACCTAAAGATTTATCAAGAGCCTGCAAGCTTTGAGCTAGATATGCCAGACGGAATGAGCCAGATTTGCTAGCGATTCGGCTATCCATAATAAAGAGTGGAACTACTTCATCGGCTGCTTCGATGGCAGCCAACAAGGCTGGATGATCAGAGATGCGCAAATCACGGCGAAACCAGATAATCGCCCGTTGCTTTACATTCTCTGATGCCATGGCATTATTCAACCACTATGGAGTTAATTAAGAGATATCAAGTTCGTGGAGTTTCCGGCGAGGTAAGCCGTGTCCAAATGCATGGTCGCATTGTTGATTATTGGATTCCAAAAACAACCACTGGGCACCTACTGATCGCACACGATGGCCAGAATGTATTCGATGGCAAGACGTCTACGCACCGACGCAGCACATGGGAAATGGCCCAAAGCGCCAGCCGAGTTAGCCAACACTTAGGAATTACACCACCTGCCATCATCGCTATATTCCACAGTGGCTCAAAACAAGATCAGCACGGGCGAGCTAAGGACTTATCTCCGCAGAGATTTTTTCAAGAAGATGTCGTTGTTAATTCGGCAAATGTTGTAAAGGCTGAGTTAGAGCATTTGCGTGGCGATAAGTACTTGAACTTGATTTTTGATCAAATCGCGCCGGAAATACTCGCTGCTTACGAACTTGAAATACCTCTTTCAAACCGCGCAATGAT
>CAZUWN010000119.1:0-2939 GCA_964624105.1 uncultured Candidatus Planktophila sp.
CCATCAGAACCCCAAGTATCAAGAATCTGCTTAGTTGCATGTGAAAGAAGTGGAACTGTTGCGTATTCGAATTTCTTTGAATCACTCATTTGTTTAACGCTGCTTTCACTAGTGATGAAACGACACTGCCATCGGCTTTGCCGGCGATCTTGGCCTTAATAGCGCCCATTACTTTGCCCATATCGGCAGGGCCAGCAGCACCAGTTGCCGCAATTGCTTCGGCAATCATGGCTGTAATATCTGCTTCAGTTAATTGAGCAGGTAAATACTTTGCAATTACTTCGCCTTCAGCTTTTTCAAGGGTGGCTTTATCAGCGCGGCCCGCATCGGCAAATGCTTCGGCAGCTTCGCGACGTTTCTTAGCTTCGCGCGAAAGAACGGCAATAACTTCATCTTCAGAAAGTTGGCGCGCTTCTTTGCCAGCAACTTCTTCATTGGTAATCGCAGTTAGCACCATGCGAATCGTGCCTGAAACAATTTCGTTGCGAGAACGAATAGCTTCGGTGAGGTCTAACTTCAATTGCGCTTTAATGCTCATGAGGTCAGCCTACTTAGTAAATTCAACGGCAAGTAATTCAGCGATCTGCGCAGTATTTAGCGCAGCGCCCTTGCGTAGATTGTCGCCGCAAACGAACATATCAAGTGACATTGGATCATCGATGCTCTTGCGAACGCGGCCAACCCAAGTTGGGTCAGTGCCAACAACATCAGCCGGAGTCGGGAACTTATGATTTTCTGGATCATCGACCAACTTCACGCCAGCAGCATTTTCGAGGATGTCCTGCGCCTCTTTGCGGCTTGGTTCTTGCGCGAAAGTAGCGTGAACAGTGAGCGAGTGAGTTGTAATGACTGGCACACGCACGCAGGTGGCAGAAACTTTTAGATTTGGCAGGCCCAGAATCTTGCGAGATTCATTGCGAACTTTTAGCTCTTCAGATGAATACCCGTCTTGCTTCAACGAACCAGCCCAAGGAATAACGTTGTAGGCAAGTGGTGCTGGGAATGGACCGAAGTCAGTGATGTGCTTACGAACATCACCGGCAACATCGCCAGCATCGGTGTTTGCAACAGCTTTCATCTGCGCGCGCAAAGTATCAATACCTGATTGACCGGCACCGGACGCGGCTTGGTAAGAAGAAACCACGAGTTCGTTTAGTTCATACTTCTTATGAAGCGCACCTAATGCGACAATCATAGAAAGAGTTGTGCAATTTGGATTTGAAATAATTCCGCGCGGACGATTCTTAACTTCTTGCGGATTAACTTCGGGTACGATCAAAGGAACATCAGCATCCATGCGGAATGCGCCTGAGTTATCAACTACTACTGCCCCGCGTGATGCGGCAATTGGTGCCCACTCAGCAGAAATTTCATCGGGCACATCGAACATTGCCACATCGATACCGTCGAAAGCCTCAGGTGAAAGTGCAACAACAGTTAACTCTTCACCGCGACACATTAATTTTTTACCTGCGCTACGAGCAGATGCGATCAAACGAATCTCGCCCCAAACATCGGTGCGCTCTGACAAGATACCGAGCATTACGGTGCCGACTGCGCCAGTTGCACCAACTACTGCAAGTGATGGTTTCTTACTCATCGTCCAGTGCCTCCGTAAACAACTGCTTCGCCAGATTCAGCATCTAGTTGGAAAGCAGTATGTGCAGCTCTTACGCCTTTTTCTAGATCAGTTACGCGGCAAATAATCGAGATTCGGATTTCTGAAGTTGAGATCATTTCAATATTGATGCCAGCTTCAGCCATAGCTGCAAAGAATGTTGCAGTAACGCCTGGGTGTGAACGCATTCCAGCGCCAACTAATGAGATTTTACCGACTTGATCATCGTAGAGAATTGAAGCAAAACCAACTTCGCCTTGTAACTTCTGCAAAATTTGGGTGGCATTTGCGCCTTCAGATTTTGGCAAGGTAAATGAAATATCAGTAAGACCAGTTGCCGCTGCTGAAACATTCTGCACAATCATGTCGATGTTAATGTCGTTATCGGCAATCGATTGGAAGATGCGCGCTGCAACACCAGTGCGGTCAGGCACACCGACGATCGTAATTTTCGCTTCCGATTTATCGTGGGCGATACCTGAGATGATTGCTTGTTCCATTTGGTCTCCTTCCGGATGATCTTTGACCACCCAGGTTCCTTCGTTAGTAGAAAAACTTGAACGGACATGAATAGGTAAGTCATAACGGCGGGCATACTCAACGCAACGCAAGTGCAGAACTTTTGCGCCACTTGCAGCAAGTTCTAACATTTCATCATAGGTAACGCTCTTTAACTTTTTCGCAGATGGAACAACGCGTGGGTCGGCGCTAAATACGCCATCAACATCGGTATAGATTTCACAAACATCGGCATCGAGTGCTGCTGCAAGTGCAACTGCTGTTGTGTCACTGCCACCGCGACCAAGAGTTGTAATGTCTTTAGTGTCTTGCGAAATTCCTTGGAAGCCGGCAACGATGGCAATTGCACCTTCATTAAGTGCTTCTTGAATTCGGCCCGGTGTCACATCGATGATGCGTGCGCGACCGTGCGATGAATCGGTAATCACGCCAGCTTGGCTGCCAGTGAAAGAACGCGCTTCGTGACCCAAACTTGAAATCGCCATTGCAAGCAGTGCCATTGAAATTCGCTCGCCGGCAGTTAACAACATGTCGAGTTCGCGGCCATTAGGAATTGGCGTAACTTGATTAGCTAAATCGATCAGTTCATCGGTGGTATCTCCCATGGCCGAAACCACGACCACGACCTGATTTCCATCGCGCTTGCTCGCCACAATGCGGGCGGCAACGCGCTTCATGCCCTCGGCATCGGCGACGCTAGAGCCACCATATTTCTGAACAATTAGTCCCATGTAGCGAAGTTTGAACTATCAACGGCCACTCATGCCACCGATAAAGGGGATATCTCAAATAATGATACGGA
>CAZUWN010000120.1:0-2913 GCA_964624105.1 uncultured Candidatus Planktophila sp.
TTTGCTTTCGATCACTACATTAATTTGCGCCCAGCTAAGTTGATGCCAGGAGTTACTGGCCCGCTTGCAACTAAAGCGCCAATTGATTTCATTGTGGTTCGCGAAGGTACCGAAGGCCCATATGTTGGCGCTGGCGGCGTACTTGCTGAAGGCACCGAAAATGAGATTGCAACGGAAGAATCACTAAATACTCGTCGTGGCGCAGAGCGCGTTATCCGTGATGCATTCGCTCGTGCGAGCAAGCGCGACCGCAAGAAGTTAGCGCTGATTCACAAGAACAACGTGCTTACTCGCGCTGGTGGTTTATGGACTCGCACCTTTAATGAAGTTGCCAAAGAGTTCCCAGATATCACGACTGAATACTTGCATGTAGATGCGGCATCAATGTTCTTTGTGACAAACCCAGAGCGTTTCGACGTTGTTGTGACAGATAATCTTTTCGGTGACATTCTGACTGATATTGCAGCAGCTATCTGCGGCGGTATTGGCTTGGCTGCATCTGGCAATATTAATCCAACTGGAAAATTCCCATCAATGTTCGAACCAGTACACGGTTCAGCACCTGATATCGCTGGCAAGAATCTGGCTGATCCAACTGCCACAGTTATGTCAGTTGCGATGTTGCTTGATCACATGGGATTAGCAGATGCTGCTCGCGAAGTTGAGAAAGCTGTTGCGCAAGATCTGCTAAACCGTGGGGATAAGAAACGTTCTACTACTGAAGTTGGCGATGCGCTCCTTGCATTGCTTACTGCATAGGCCAAGAAGGGAAAATGCAATGAAGTACCGCCTTTCGACAAGTGCTGTGTCTGAAGCTGATCGCGCCGAAAAAATTGCAAACCCAGGGTTCGGTAAGTACTACACCGACCATATGGTTATTTGCGAGTGGAATGAAGCCACTGGTTGGGATGAACCAGAGCTAATTCCTTACGGCCCACTATCACTTGATCCGGCAACAGCGGTTTTTCATTACGGCCAAGAGATTTTCGAAGGCATGAAGGCTTATCGCCAACCCGATGGTGGTGTTTCGCTATTTCGCCCCGATGCCAATGCACTTCGTTTTGCGCGAAGTGCTAATCGTTTAGCGCTGCCTGAAATGCCAATTGATCTTTTTATCAAGACCGTCGAAGAGCTGGTAAAGACTGATTCGGGCTGGGTTCCGGGCAAGATCGGCGAAGCTCTTTATCTGCGCCCATTCATGATTGCAACTGAAGTTGGCTTAGGCGTGCGCCCATCAAATAAGGCAACTTACTTACTAATTGCGACTCCAGTTGGTGCTTACTTTGATCCATCAAAGGCGGTAAGTGTTTGGATCTCAACTGAATATGTTCGCGCAGCTCTAGGCGGCACCGGCGAAGCAAAGTGCGGCGGAAACTACGCAGCTTCACTCGTTGCGCAGAAGGCAGCAGCGGCACAAGGTTGCGATCAAGTTGTTTGGATCGATGCGGTTGAACGCAAATGGGTTGAAGAAATGGGCGGCATGAATCTTTACTTCGTAAGAGGTAAAGGCGCCGATGCAACTGTCGTAACACCAAAATTAACTGGCACTTTATTGCCAGGCATCACTCGTGACTCAATTCTTAGCGTTGCCGCCGATCTTGGCTATAAAACATCTGAAGAAATGATCAGCATTGATGATTGGCGTGATGGCGTGGCAAGTGGTGAGATCACCGAAATTTTTGCGTGCGGTACTGCAGCAGTTGTTTCACCAGTTGGTCAAGCAAAGAGCACCATGGGAACCTGGGTAACTGGCGATGGCCAACCAGGTGTAATCACCATGCAGATTCGTAACACCTTACTTGGAATTCAGCACGGCACAATCGCCGATACCCACAACTGGGTTCATAAGGTTCTCTAAGAATTTAACATGACAATAAACGACGCCTTTCATATCTATGACACCACGTTGCGCGACGGCGCGCAGCAAGAAGGTCTTAATCTTTCGGTGCACGATAAGTTGGCGATCGCGCGTCACTTAGATGATTTAGGTGTTGGTTTCATTGAAGGCGGTTGGCCAGGGGCAAATCCTAAAGATACTGAATTTTTCGCACGCGCTAAAAAAGAGCTACAACTTAAGAATGCAACTTTCGTAGCTTTCGGTGCCACTCGTCGCCCTAATGTGAAAGCTGCAGATGACGCACTTCTTGGCGCTCTTCGCGATAGCGGGGCACCAGCCGTTACTTTGGTAGCTAAGGCTTACGACCGCCATGTAGATCTTGCACTTAAAACCACCCTCGATGAGAACCTCGAAATGATTCGCGATTCGATTACTCATCTACGCGCCGAAGGTCAACGCGTATTTCTAGATGCTGAACATTTCTTTGATGGTTACCGCTCTAATCGCGCATATGCAATTGAAGTAGTTCGCGTTGCTGCTGAATCTGGCGCCGATGTAATTGCGCTTTGCGATACCAACGGTGGCATGTTGCCTGATGAGCTTTCACAAGTTGTTCATGATGTTTTACAAGCCAGTAACGCACGTCTTGGAATCCATTGCCACAATGACACCGGGTGCGCAGTTGCTAACTCAATGGCAGCTGTTGCTGCAGGTGCTACCCATGTGCAAGGAACGCTTAATGGTTATGGTGAGCGCACCGGAAATGCTGATCTAGTTACCATCATTGCGAACTTAGAACTAAAGAAAGAGCAGTTAGTTTTGCCAGCAAATGCGCTGCGTGAGTCATTCCGCATCTCACATGCGATTGCTGAAATTACCAATATCAATCCAAGTGCTCGTCAACCATATGTTGGCGTTTCGGCATTTGCGCACAAGGCCGGCTTACATGCCAGCGCAATTAAAGTTGATCCATCGCTCTACCAACACGAAGATCCGGAATCAGTCGGAAACGATATGCGCATGTTGGTATCTGACATGGCAGGGCGTGCTTCAATTGAAATGAAATCAATAGAACT
>CAZUWN010000121.1:0-2878 GCA_964624105.1 uncultured Candidatus Planktophila sp.
CGCACAAAACCACCATCGATTAATCTGCGCATTGGAGTGCCATGACCAACCAGTGCGCCCATTTGATCTGCGCCGGTGTCTGCGTGTGCATCAAAGTGAATCATTGAAATTTTGCCAAGCCCGCGATGTTTAGCAATACCTGCAACATCGGCCGATGCAATTGAATGATCGCCACCGAGAATTACCGGAATTATGCCAGCGCGAGAAATCTGCTCAGTGGCATTGGCTAATACTTCAAGAGATGCAACGAGATCGCCGCCGGGCATTAATAAATCGCCAGCATCGTAAACTTTAAGATCTTTCAGGCCATCAGTGCGCAGAGCTAAGTGCGGACGTTCGCCATCGTGCGGCAAATAATCGCCACCACGAATTGCTTGCGGACCAAATTTGGCCCCTGAGCGATGTGAAGTTCCGGAATCAATCGGAGCGCCCAGAATAATTACATCGGCATCGGCATAACTAGCTGGCACCTCAAGATCGCAGGCCGGAATGCCTAAGAAGGTAAAGCTGGGGCCGTACAAATTGCCGTGATTGGTCATGCGCTCACTTTACGCTTACGACCCACCATCTGCCCAGTTATCACGATTGCCAGCGCTAAGAAAAACATCGCCGAACCAATTACGTTGGCCTGTGCCGGAATACCACGCGCTGCCGAGGCATAAACAAACTCCGGGAATGTTTTTATCGTGCCCGAGTTGAAGTTAGTGATGATGTAATCATCAAAAGATAAGCTAAATGCAAGTAGCGCAGCGGCAGCAATTCCTGGTGCTACCAGTGGCAAAGTTACCCGACGGAAAGTTTCGCGTTCGTTGGCATAAAGATCCATCGCCGCTTGTTCAAGACGCGGGTCTAAGCTGGCTATTCGGGCTTTTACGGTAACCACCACAAATGAAACACAGAAAACCACATGTGCAATTACGGTTGGCCAGAAGCCAGGGTTAATTTTAAATACTAAGAAAAGTGAAAGTAGCGAAGCACCTAGAACAATTTCGGGAGTTGCCATTGGCAAGAAAATCAATAAATTAGAAGTTGAGCGACCTTTAAAGCTATAGCGACCGATTGCAAAAGCAATCATGGTGCCCAGAATTGTAGAAAAGAGCGTTGCTAAGAAACCAATCTTGATTGAGTTTACTAGCGCGGTACAAACTTCAGGTGCACCACATGGGTTCTGCCAGTTATCGAAAGTAAAGCCTTTCCAGATCAAGTTGCTCTTGCCTGAATCATTAAAGGAGAAAGCAAATGTGTAGGCAACTGGAATAAAGAGATAGGTAAATGCAAATACTGCGTAAATTCGAATTAAGTTACGGCCAATCCAGCGTGAGATACGAGCGCCAGTTGGAATGTGAGGAATCGTGGCATCTTTAATTTTGTGGCTCATACCAACTCCTCGGTTCCTGCTTTGCGCACATAAACAGTTACCAGTATCAAAATAACTACCATCAGCGTAAATGAAAGAGCAGCAGCCGTTGGGTAGTCAACAATTTTTAGATAACGCGACTCAATCACGTTACCGATCATCTTGGTATTTGGGCTACCCAAGATTGCCGCGTTTACATAGTCGCCGGCTGCCGGGATGAAGGTAAGCAACGTGCCTGCGACCACACCTGGCATTGAGAGCGGCAAAGTCACTCTGCGGAATGTCGTAAAGCCGTTGGCATATAGATCGCCAGAGGCTTCAAGTGTGCGTGGATCAATCCGATCAATCGAGGCATAAAGTGGCAACGTCATAAACGGCAGGAAGTTATATGTCATACCCATAACAACTGCAAAGGAAGTCGAAGTCAGAGTTGTGTTATCGCTAATGATGCCAATGGTTCGAAGCGTTGGAACTACAAAGCCTTCTTCGCCCAGTATCTGTTTCCAGGCCACGGTGCGAAGTAAAAAGGAGGTAAAGAATGGTGCGATCACCAGAATCAACATAAAGTTCTTTAGCTTGCCACCTTTAAGTGCGATGGCATATGCCAGCGGGTAGGCAATTGCTAGCGCTAACAGAGTTGCGATAGTCGCGTAAACAAAGGAGCGACCGAATTGCTCTTTATTTTCCAAGAAGGCATCAAGGTAATTTGAAAAACGCAGCGTCTGCTCAAATTGACCGGTATCTCCCCCGCCAACCGGCGTCTGGGTTGAAGTTTGCGCCAAATTCACAATCGGCAAAATAAAGAAAGTAAAGAGGAAGGCAAAACCCGGTAAGAGTAGAAGGTATGGAGTACGGATCTTGCGCATTGCTTTTTTTACTCTTCGTCTAGTTCTTCAGGATTAACTTCTGAACCAGCAGTTGCATCTTCATCACCGCGAAGTCCGAATGTGAAAATTGGCTCCCAAGAAATATTTACTTCTTCGCCCTTACTAAACGGTGCAACACCATCGTCGTTTTGCTCGAAGACCATTAGTTCTTGTCCCCATGGCATTTCAACTTGGTACTGAGTTGATACGCCGATGTAAGAGACATCTTCAATATGGCCGCCGGTCAGAATATTTCCAGATGTTGGTGTACCTAAACGAGAGATGCGGAACTTCTCGGGGCGAATACCGGCGTAAATTGAGTTATCAACGGCATGCGAGCGATTCTTCTGCAGCGATATTTTCTGGCCGAAGAGATCAACGATATGTGAATCGCCATCGTTGCCACTGATGGTGCCCTTAATCAAGTTTGATTGACCTAAGAAGTTAGCCACAAACGCCGTCTTTGGGTTGTCATACAGATCAGCCGGTGAGCCCATTTGCTCAATCTGACCCTCGTTCATAACTGCGATCGTGTCAGCCATGGTCATAGCTTCTTCTTGATCGTGAGTTACGTGGACGAAAGTTAAACCAACTTCTTTTTGAATCCACTTAAGTTCAATCTGCATTTGGCGACGAAGCTTTAGATCAAGTGCGC
>CAZUWN010000122.1:0-2869 GCA_964624105.1 uncultured Candidatus Planktophila sp.
CCTGCTACATCGGTGACATAGAACCTGTAGTAGAACTTACTTCCCGAAGGAAGCCCTGTTATTGCTACCTTTGAAACGGTATCTGTCGCATTCGCAACTGCAAAAGGAGTTCCCTGAACAATCGTTGCTCCCACTAGCGCAGGGTCACTTCCATAACTGAAGTAGGTGCGACTATTGCTTCCCATCGCATTCCACTGTGCATTTAGCGTAATTCCTGATGCAGTATTTAAATTGGCATAAATGTTCTTAAGTATCGGCGTCTCGCGATTTAAAATCGCATATCTAATTGGGCCCTTTGTGACACCTGAGGCATTAAGTGCTGAAAATGCATAGTAGTAACCGGTGCCCGGAAGCATTCCGCTTGTGATGGTCGCAGAGACGTTAACGACTGAATCACCGGTAATTGGACTCTGCGGCAACGTGATTGTTGTTTGGCCCGACGTTAGTGAACTATCGCGACCATAGGTAAACGTGACTTTTGTAGTTTGGCTCTGTGGGTTAACAGTTCCTACAAAAGAGGCCGAATTGTATATGCGGCTAGTTGGATTTGGATCCGTAGTAACAACTGGAGCTAAACCAGGTGCGATCGGGGTTTCAAAGGAAGTAACACTTGATTGAACTGTGGCAGTTGAATTGATCGCTATAACTTTATAGTAATAAGTTTTTCCGCCATCAAGGAAAGAAAGAGGTAAAGAAACAGTGGTCACCGTGTTGCCGTAAACCTGGAATGGAATAGCCGCAATCGAATCTACATCTGTAGCAAAAGTCGAATCAGGGCTATACATAAAAGTAACGGTTGTTGTCGAGTTGCCACCCATAACAGTTCCGTTTAGAACTGCACTGTAAGCGGTTATATCTGTGGCAGCTTTTGCTACCGGAGTTGGTTTAATTAACGGTGGCGCTAAAGTAGTAAATAAACCTACTTGGCTTAAAGTCTTTCCTGATTCATTAGTTGCTGACATTCGGAATGAGTAGTTTTTCGAAGGCGTCAAACCTGTTAGCGCTACTGCTGCCGCAGTTGTTGTACCGCCATTTACTGTTCCCGGATTAACCGAGGCTGTTAACACCCCAGTAGCGAAAGTTGAATCTAAGGAATATTCAAAACCTAGCGTGGTCGGAGCAAAGCCAGGATTAACATCAATCGCAAAATTCGCACTCTCATGAGTTATGTCAGTGATTTTATTTAGTGAAACTGTTGGTGCAACAACCGGTGGAACAACAACCGGTGGCGGTGTTACAACTGGCGCTTCGCCATCAGTGGGTGAAACGTAAAGCAAGTTATTTACTGTGTTTGGCTTTAATCCCGTGATGGCGTTTTTGGTTGATTGCGAACTAAGAAACGATGCAACCTGCGGGACTGATGCTCCTGATAATCCTAAATAAACTGCCGCTGCTCCAGCTACATGGGGAGCTGCCATAGAGGTGCCGCTAATTGTGTTTGTGGCTGTAGCAGAACCAATCCATGCACCAGTAATGCTTACACCTGGTGCGTTGATATCAACACAACTTCCAGAATTCGAGAAGCCCGCAGGGGTTTCATTTAGCGATGTGGCGCCAACCGTAATGGCACTAGGTGCTCCAGCTGGAGATCGGGTACACGCATCGGTGTATTCATTTCCAGCGGCAGCAACAACTGTTATTCCGGCATTAGTCAATCTTTGAATTGCTGAATTTAAGGCAGCAGAACTTGGGCCACCAATAGAAAGATTCAGTACTGCATTACTCTTTGAGTTCGGATTCTGTGGGCTAAGAATCCAATCGAGACCAGCTATAACTTGTGAATACTGTCCACTGCCAGAGCAGTTCAAGATTCGCACCGGAACCAAGGTCGCATTCTTGGCAACGCCATATGTTGTTCCCGCCGCAGTTGAAGCAACGTGGGTTCCATGACCATTGCAGTCGACAGTGCCATTTCCGTCAGCAATTGCTGAGAATCCAGAATTAGATAGTCGAGTACCAAAATCAGAGTGCGGGTAAATTCCAGAATCGCCAATATAAATTGTGGCACCAGCACCGGCACTGCGATATCCATATGAACTTACCGAGCCCGTTAAACCTACTCGTTCACGTTGATCGATTCGATCTAGGCCCCAAGATGGCGTCGGCGTTTGCTCGGCTAAACCAACTGCGGTTTGATCTAACTCAAGGCTTAAAATATTCGGGACTTTTTTGATAAGTGAAACGACTAGCGTCGGTAATTCGACTGCATATCCGTCGAATACATAATTATATTTAGTATTTATTTTGCCGCCTGCGTTAGTAATTGCCGTTTCAACGGCCGCGCGGGCAGCAGGATTAATCGAGATGATGTATTTGGCTTTAGCGCCAAGATTTAGCGCCTCTGAATGCGCAGAAGAGCCCAACATTAAAAATGTTGAGAGAAAAGCTACGACTGAAAGTCGAAACTTCTTCTGGGTAAAGCGCTTCATTTAGGCCCCTTGGCGCAATACTTAAGGTGCCTGATGGCAACCCTTAGCGATCGCTCAATTTTAGGGCAATATCGAGGTAACCCCTAGGAAAATAGCCATGAATTTCAAGTTAACTACTTCAATTAGCCAACATCTACGCGTGTGACGACACCCAGCATCACCGTCACCGTCACTCGATCAACACGGTAGTCCCTGGTCGTTGCAAACATTTCGCTATCTCGCTGCCCTATTCGATAACCCCAATTAAGTGATGCGGCACATTCTTCGGCTTGTGACTCACTCATACCGATGAGCGCGTTAGCTCTAACTTGCGAAATTCCAGATTGATCAGCCGAATCCGGCTTTGGACAAATAAGTAGAGGAGTAGAGCTATTCGAAGTTGGTGATGGCTTAGTAACCGTAGCTTTAACTGTCACGCCTTTATCCCAAACTAATTTCTT
>CAZUWN010000123.1:0-2853 GCA_964624105.1 uncultured Candidatus Planktophila sp.
GCACAAGTAACTCCATGGAACTATCCAATGATGATGGCAGTTTGGAAATGGGCACCTGCAATTGCAGCTGGTAACACTGTGGTCCTTAAGCCAAGTGATACAACACCAGCTTCAACTTTATTCATGGCACAAGTAATGAGTGAATTCTTACCTGCTGGTGTTTTCAATGTAATTTGCGGCGAACGCGAAACTGGAAAATTACTTGTTGATCACACAACACCTGTCATGGTTTCAATTACTGGTTCAGTGCGCGCTGGTACTGAAGTTGCAACAGCTGCGGCTTCACAACTAAAGCGCGTGCATCTTGAACTCGGTGGCAAAGCGCCAGTGGTTGTTTTCGATGACGCCGATCTAGATGCTGCTGCTGAAGGAATTGCAGTAGCTGGCTTCTTTAACTCTGGTCAAGATTGCACAGCAGCTACTCGCGTTCTAGTTCAAGCTGGCGTTTATGATGCAATGGTTGCTAAGTTGGCAGATCAAGCCACTAATAACATCGCAGTCGGCATGCCAGATAGCGATGCGCTAGTTGGCCCACTAAATAACGCCAATCAACTTGCTCGAGTTAAAGGGTTTGTCGATCGCACACCGGCCCATGCCAAGATCGTCGCTGGCGGTAAGCAACTCGAGCAGCCGGGCTACTTCTTTGCCCCAACTGTGATCGCAGATCTCAAGCAAGATGACGAGATGATCCAAAACGAAATATTCGGCCCCGTCATTACGATTCAGAAGTTCCAGACCGAGGAAGAAGCGATTTCCCTAGCCAATGGCGTCGATTACGGCCTGGCTTCGAGCATCTGGACCAAGGACCATGGCCGCGCAATGCGCCTATCCCGAGCCTTCGATTTCGGCTGCGTCTGGATCAATACCCATATTCCGATCGTGGCCGAAATGCCACATGGCGGCTTCAAGCGTTCGGGCTATGGCAAAGATCTATCTAGTTATGGTTTTGAAGATTACACTCGAATTAAGCATGTAATGTCGAATCTAGGCGCGTAATAGTCCATAATTACGCTCGTTGAACCCGTCCACCCACTAACAAGAAGAAGGCCTGATAACCCCAAACTTGAACGACCTGCGAAGGAGCAAAAAAATGTCAAAGAAGGTTTCTAAAAAAGATCTCTCACCCGAGGCTCGCGCGATTATTAATTCGCAAGTTACTCGTCGTGGACTAATCGCAGGTACTGGCGCCGTTGGTGCGGCCGGTTTATTAGCAGCATGTGGGTCTGGTGGATCCGATAGCGCAGCAGGTGGTGGCGATGCCAGCACAGTGCGTTGGGGTAACTGGCCGTTGTATTTAGATTACGACGAAGACACCAAGAAGTATCCAACTCTTGAAGCATTTAGCGCCGAAAGTGGCATTGCTGCAAAGTATTTTGAAGATTACAACGATAACGATGAGTTCTATGGCAAAGTGCAAGCACAGCTAAAACTCAACGAAGATATTGGTTATGACGTTGTAACACCAACAGACTGGATGGCAGCACGTTGGATCCGTTTGGGTTATGCGCAAAAGTTTGATCTCGCTAACATTCCAAATCGCGTAAACATTCTTGATTCACTTGCGTCCCCTTCCTTTGATCCAAAGCGCGAATCAACACTTACCTGGCAAGGCATCATGGGTGGCTTTGGTTGGAATACCAAGACCAATCCAAAGGGTCTTCGCACACTTGATGATTTATTTGCACCACAGAACAAGGGCAAGATTGTTGTTCTCTCTGAAATGCGCGACACCATCGGAATCATTCTGCTTTCACAAGGTGTTGATCTGCAGAGCGTTACTGAAGATCAATTTATGAATGCCGTTGATTTCATGGAAGGCAAGATTTCTGATGGCTGGATTCGTGGCGTTAAGGGCAACGAATACGCTGAAGATCTAACTTCAGGCGATGCCACCGCTGTAATTGGCTGGTCTGGCGATATGTTCATCTTGGCCTCTGAAAACGAAGGCAAGTTTGATTTCGCAATTCCAGAATCAGGCGGAACTATTTCAGGCGATAACTTCATTATCCCAACCCCAGTTGGCGCAGATGCGAAAGCAAATGCTGAGAAGCTAATTAACTACTACTACGATCCAGCAGTAGCAGCTGAAGTAGCGGCATATGTAAATTATGTTTGCCCAGTTAAGGGCGCTCAAGCTGAGATGGAAAAAATCGCTCCTGAACTTGCGAGCAGTTCATACATCTTCCCTGATGCTGCGATGTCAGCAAAGCTAAATGTTTTCCGTTCGCTTACTCCGGCTGAAGAAACTTCTTGGGCTGAAGCGTTCCAACAAGCGCAAGGCAACTAAGGCTAATAGGTGACCAAGGATTCTATTTCAGCAAAAGGTGACCTGCGCTTAACTCGACTTACGAAGAGTTATGGTGAATTCACTGCCGTCGATGATCTTTCGTTAGTAATTCCCGAAGGATCATTCTTCGCGTTGCTTGGGCCATCCGGTTGTGGCAAAACTACAACTCTGCGAATGATCGCAGGGCTAGAAGAACCAACTGTTGGCAGCATTCATTTGGGTAGCACCGATATCACTACGACTAAGCCGTATCAGCGTCCGATCAATACGGTTTTTCAGAACTATGCGCTATTTCCGCATTTAACCATCTATGAAAATATCGCATTCGGTTTACGCCGTCGCGGAATTAAAGATGTTGATGCAGCTGTTAGCAAAGTTCTAGATCTAGTTGAGTTGCCGCACTTAGCGCAACGCAAGCCAACCCAATTATCTGGTGGTCAACAGCAACGTATTGCGCTAGCTCGCGCAATTGTTAACCGCCCAGCTCTGCTTTTGCTTGATGAACCACTTGGCGCACTTGATCTAAAGCTTCGTCGCCAAATGCAGATTGAACTTAAGTGGATTCA
>CAZUWN010000124.1:0-2811 GCA_964624105.1 uncultured Candidatus Planktophila sp.
GCCGAACACCCAATTGATGTTGGTGTTATCGAAGTAGGTATGGGCGGCGAGTGGGATGCTACAAATGTGGTTCAGGCTGGCGTTTCGGTAATTACCCCGATCGGGCTTGATCACACTGAATATCTCGGAAATACGCTCACTGAGATTGCTAAGACCAAGGGTGGGATTCTAAAAACAGGTGGTTTCGGCGTGCTTGCTCAGCAAGAACCAGAAGCTGCAATTGAGTTACTACGCAGGGCCGCTGAAGTTGGTATTGATGTGGCTCGCGAAGGCGTGGAGTATTCATTGGCTAGCCGCGCTGTGGCTGTTGGTGGCCAATTAATCTCAATTAGCGGCCTAAATGAGTCATTCGATGACATTTTCTTACCTCTTCACGGAAAGCACCAGGCTGCCAATGCCGCAACAGCGCTGGTAGCAGTCGAAGCTTTCTTTGGCGATACTGCGCTAGATCATGACGCAGTTCGGGCTGGATTTGCAGCCGTTACTTCACCTGGTCGCTGCGAAGTAGTTCACCGCGACCCAACAATTTTGCTTGATGCTGCGCATAATCCGCACGGTGCAAAAGCGTTGGCTGAAACAATTTCAAATGAGTTTACTTTCGATGAAGTAATTGGCGTGGTTGCAGCATTCGGAGATAAAGATGTTCGTGGCATCTTGCTCGAACTAGAACCAATCATGAACGAAATTATTGTTACCGCTAATTCATCGCCACGTGCCATGAAACTTTCTGAATTAGAGAAATTAGCAAATGAAATATTTGGCAAGGATCGCGTAACTGCCATCGAAACTTTAGAAGCTGCAATCGATCAAGCAATCAAAGATGCTAAGCGACCACTTAGTGATGACTCAGTTGGTGTCTTGATTACCGGTTCAGTAATCACTGTTGGTGAGTCGCGCAGCATTATTAACGGGAAGTATAAAAAGTAATGCGCGTATTAGCTTCAGCAGTTCTAGTAATGGAATCTTTTTCAGTCGGTTTCGCACTTTTAATCGCCATGAAAGATGTAGATGGGGCACCGATCATTTACGGCGCCGCAATCGCGATTGCCTTACTCCTGGCCCCAGGGTTACTGAAGCGCAGAGTTGGCTGGGTACTGGGCTGGGCATTGCAGGTAGCCATGCTCGGGTTTGGCTTAGTGGTCAATTCATTCCTGATAATTGGCCTGATTTTTGCAGGGTTATGGATTGCGGCGATTTTGGTCGGCCGCAAGGGCGAGGCGGCCCGGGCTGCTTTGCTGGCTTCACGAAGCCCAGATGCCTAATAGACTCACCCCCGTGAGCATCGAACAAACTCTTATCCTGGTCAAGCCCGATGGCGTGCGTCGCGCCTTGGTTGGCGAAGTAATTTCGCGCATCGAAGCTAAGGGATATCAAATTACTGCGCTAAAAATGTTGCAAGCAGATCGCGCACTTCTTGAACAACACTATGCCGAACATCAAGGCAAACCATTTTTTGAACCACTAGTTGAATTTATGTTATCTGGTCCAATCGTTGCGATGGTTGCCGAAGGTAATCGCGTCATCGAAGGTTTCCGATCACTCGCTGGCGTAACAGATCCAACAGTTGCAGCGCCCGGAACAATTCGCGGTGACTTAGCACGTGATGCAGGAACAAAAGTTGTCCAAAATATTGTGCACGGATCTGATTCACCAGAATCAGCTGCGCGCGAAATTAATATTTTCTTTGGTAACGGGGGGAAGTAAAAAATGGCTAATCGAATGTCGTTTATCGGTCGCGATATGGCAGTTGATCTAGGTACCGCAAATACCTTGGTTTATGTGCGTGGACGTGGCATTGTGCTTAATGAGCCAAGTGTGGTTGCAGTTAACCAAGACACTGGTGGAATTTTGGCAGTTGGCCTTGAAGCCAAGAAGATGATTGGTCGTACCCCAAGTAACATCGTGGCGATTCGTCCACTAAAAGATGGCGTTATTGCAGACTTCGATACAACCGAACGTATGTTGCGTTACTTCATTCAAAAAGTTCACCGTCGTCGTTTCTTAGCTAAGCCACGTATTGTCGTTTGCGTGCCATCAGGTATTACTGGCGTTGAACAACGCGCAGTTAAAGATGCCGGTTACGCAGCAGGCGCACGTAAGGTTTACATTATTGAAGAACCTATGGCTGCGGCTATTGGTGCTGGTCTGCCAATTCACGAACCAACCGGCAACATGGTTGTTGATATTGGTGGCGGAACAACTGAGGTGGCGGTTATTTCACTCGGCGGCATCGTGGTAGCCCTATCTATCCGCGTAGGTGGCGATGAGCTAGATCAAGCCATTATTACTTGGGTTAAGAAGGAATTTTCACTATTGCTCGGCGAGCGAACAGCTGAAGAAATCAAGATGGCGATTGGTTCTGCTTATCCACTTCCAGGTGAGCCAGATGCCGAAATTCGTGGTCGCGATTTAGCAACCGGTCTACCAAAGACAATTGTTGTATCAGCTGCTGAAATTCGTAAAGCGCTTGAAGAGCCAGTAAATGCAATCGTTAACGCAGTTAAGAGCACGCTCGATAAATGTCCACCTGAACTATCAAGTGACTTGATGGATCGCGGCATTGTGCTAACTGGTGGCGGTGCGTTGCTTAAGGGTCTTGATGAGCGTCTGCGCAAAGAGACTGGTATGCCAATTCATATTGCCGAGCGTCCACTCGATGCAGTTGCTGAAGGTTCCGGAAAGTGCATCGAAGAGTTTGAGGCCCTAGAAAAGGTCTTGATCTCCGAGCCACGTCGATAGGAATCTTTAAATGCGTAACGGCGGCGAGAACCGCGGTCGTCTGCTCTTAGTAATCCTGATTGTTTCTTCGCT
>CAZUWN010000125.1:0-2811 GCA_964624105.1 uncultured Candidatus Planktophila sp.
CTAGTTGATATTGCAAAAGATGCGCTACAAAAGATGACTGACTTTAAGTATCCAACTTCAGTTAACTTAAAGGGTTACCAACCAAGACTTGAACCAAATGCACAAGCAATTGCCGATGCTGCTGCGTTAATTACCCAATCAAGTAAGCCAATTTTCTATGTCGGCGGCGGCGTTATCAA
The DNA here is from genome assembly GCA_964624105.1 of uncultured Candidatus Planktophila sp. Lineage (GTDB taxonomy): Bacteria > Actinomycetota > Actinomycetes > Nanopelagicales > Nanopelagicaceae > Planktophila. The sequence continues at coordinate 180 of CAZUWN010000125.1, forward strand.
AGCCGATGCTCATCGTGAACTATTAGAAATTGCTAACTTACTTGGCGCACCAGTTGTGACAACTTTGATGGCACGCGGTGCTTTCCCAGATAGCCACCCATTGCATTTAGGTATGCCTGGCATGCATGGCACAGTTGCTGCAGTTACTGGTCTACAAAAAGCAGATCTACTAATTACTTTAGGCGCTCGCTTTGACGATCGCGTAACCGGCAAGCTTTCAACTTTTGCAGTTAACGCCAAAGTTTTGCATTGTGATGTAGACCCAGCTGAAATCCATAAGAATCGCTTTGCCGACGTTGCCGTTATTGGCGATGTTAAGCACACATTGCAAGCTTTGATTCCCGCGCTTAAAGCAGCTCTTGCTAAGAATAAACCAGACTTAACTGAATGGTTGCGCCAAATGAATTCACTAAAGAATGCATATCCACTTGGTTATGACCAACCATCTGATGGTTCGCTCTCACCACAGTATGTAATCGAGCGCTTAGGAAAAATTTCTGGGCCAGATACGATCTTTACTTCAGGTGTTGGTCAACATCAGATGTGGGCTGCGCAATTTATCTCTTACGAAAACCCACGCACTTGGCTTAACTCTGGTGGCTTAGGCACGATGGGTTACGCAGTTCCTGCTGCCATGGGTGCCAAAGTTGGAGCTCCTGATACAACAGTGTGGGCAATCGATGGCGATGGTTGTTTCCAGATGACTAATCAAGAGTTAGTAACTTGCGCGCTAAATAATATTCCGGTGAAAATCGCAATTATTAATAACGAAAGCCTAGGCATGGTTCGCCAATGGCAGACCCTGTTCTACGAAGGCCGTTATTCAAATACCAGCCTTGAATCAAAGCGCGTGCCAAATTTCCCAATGTTGGCCGAAGCGATGGGTTGCGTTGGTTTGAGTTGTGAGCGTCCAGAAGATGTTGATGCCACGATTGAAAAAGCGATGAGCATTAATGATCAGCCAGTAGTTGTTGATTTCCGAGTTCATCGCGATGCGATGGTGTGGCCAATGGTTGCTGCCGGAACTTCAAATGATGACATCATGATCGCGCGCGAAACTGCGCCTGACTGGGATTCACAGGAGTTATAAAATGGCCCAACATACTCTCGAAGTTTTAGTTGAAAACTCACCTGGTGTTCTAGCTCGCGTGGCTGGCCTCTTCTCGCGTCGCGCCTACAACATCGAACGCCTAACTGTTGGACCAACTGCCAACCCAGAAGTTTCCCAGATGGATATCGTCGTTAGCGTTGAGGGCCATGCCCTTGAGCAAGTTATCGCACAGCTCGATAAGTTGATTAACGTCATATCAATCAAGGAAATCAAGCCTGAATCGGCCCCTGAAGTCCACGATACGCAACCTGATTACCAGAATTAAACCGACCCTAAACCGACCATAACCAAGAAATAAGGAGCACGACCAAATGGCAACTATGTATCACGAAGAAGATGCCGATCTATCGATTATTCAAGGACGCAAAGTTGCGATCATTGGTTACGGTTCACAAGGACATGCACACGCGCTTAACTTGCGCGATAGCGGAGTCGATGTTCGCGTTGGTCTAAAAGAAGGTTCACCATCTCGCGCGAAGGCTGAACAAGAAGGTCTTCGCGTAACAAGCGTTGCCGAGGCAGTTAAAGAAGCAACTGTCATCATGATCTTGGCGCCAGATCACTTACAGCGTCACATCTACACCGATTCAATCTTGCCTAACCTAAAAGATGGCGATGCGTTGTTCTTCGGTCATGGTTTCAATATTCGTTTCGGTTACATCAAGCCATCTGCATCAGTTGATGTTTGTATGGTTGCGCCAAAGGGCCCAGGTCACCTCGTACGTCGTGAGTACGCAGCTGGTCGCGGAGTTCCAGTAATCGTGGCAGTTGAGCAAGATGCAACTGGCAACGCATGGCCACTAACACTTTCATATGCCAAGGCAATCGGTGGACTTCGCGCCGGCGGTATCTTGACAACCTTTACTGAAGAAACTGAAACAGATCTATTTGGTGAGCAGTCAGTACTTTGTGGTGGCGCATCTCAACTAGTTATGTATGGTTTTGAAGTACTAACTGAAGCTGGTTACCAGCCAGAAGTTGCCTATTTTGAATGCCTACACGAACTCAAGTTGATTGTTGACTTGATGTACGAAGGTGGAATCGCAAAGCAGCGCTGGTCAGTATCTGACACTGCGGAATTCGGTGACTATGTTTCTGGCCCACGCGTTATCGATCCAAGCGTTAAGGCAAACATGCAAGCCGTTCTAGCTGATATCCAAAATGGCACTTTTGCTAAGCGCTTCATTGATGATCAAGAAGCTGGCGCACCTGAATTTAAGGCACTTCGCACTAAGGGCGAGACCCACCCAATCGAGGCCGTTGGCCGCGAACTTCGCAAGATGTTTAGCTGGATGAAGCAATCTGGCAACGATGATTACAAAGAAGGCAGCGCATCCCGTGGCTAAACCCGTTGTATTAATTGCTGAAGAGTTAAGCCCCGCAACACTTGAAGCACTTGGCCCGGATTTTGAAGTTCGTCATTGCGACGGCGCAAACCGAGCTGAACTGCTTCCAGCGTTAGCTGCTGGGGTAGATGCGGTTTTGATTCGCTCTGCAACCAAAATGGATGCTGAAGCAATT
>CAZUWN010000126.1:0-2745 GCA_964624105.1 uncultured Candidatus Planktophila sp.
TAGATGGCGTCGAAGGTGGCTTTACTCGTAACTTCCTTGATGGTGGAGCGCAATCAACAATTTATGATGCATCAATGGCCTATCAAGCAGCTGGTATTCCGCTAGTTATCCTCGCAGGCAAGGAATATGGCTCTGGTTCATCACGTGACTGGGCAGCAAAGGGCACCGCACTTCTTGGGGTTCGCGCAGTTATCGCTGAATCATTCGAACGTATTCACCGTTCGAATTTAATTGGCATGGGCGTTCTTCCACTGCAATTCTTAGCTGGCCAAACTGCCGCATCTCTTGGTTTAACTGGCGAAGAAACTTTTGAGATCACTGGCATTGATGCGTTAAATACTGGTCCTTCACCTAAGGAGCTAACCGTTAAGGCTGGCGATAAAACCTTCCAGGCTAAGTTACGTATCGATACGCCTGGTGAAGCCGATTACTACCGTCACGGCGGCATCATGCAATATGTATTGCGTTCGTTACTAGCTAGCTAGTATCCAAGCGCAGGACAATTGAGCCTGGAAACCTTAGACTGTAGCCATGATTGAGCAGATTAAATCTCCTAAAGATTTAGCTGAACTTTCACCTGCCGATTTAATTGCACTGGCAGAAGAGATCCGCGCCTTCTTAATTGCTAAAGTAACTAAGACTGGTGGGCACTTAGGCCCAAACCTGGGCGTAGTTGAATTAACCATTGCGATCCATCGCACTTTTGATTCACCAAAAGATGTTGTTCTCTTTGATACTGGCCATCAAAGCTACGTCCACAAAATTTTAACTGGACGCAGCGAAGGTTTTGATCTTTTGCGCCAAAAAGGCGGACTCTCTGGTTACCCAAGTCGCGCCGAAAGCGACCATGATGTTATTGAAAACTCGCATGCATCAACTGCGCTTTCCTGGGGTGATGGAATTTCGCGTGGGTTTTCATTAACCGGACAGAGCGATCGCCATGTTGTTGTAGTTGTTGGTGATGGCGCACTAACTGGCGGCATGTCCTGGGAAGCACTTAACAACATCGCAACCGCGGAATCTCGCAACTTAGTAATTGTGGTTAACGATAATGAACGCAGCTATTCACCAACTATCGGTGGCATGGCAACTTATCTTTCAACTTTGCGAGTAACTCGTGGCTATGAGAAATTCCTAGACTGGGGCAAAGATGTACTGCAGCGCACACCAGTAGTTGGTGGCCCGATCTATGACACTTTGCATGGCATGAAAAAAGGCATCAAAGACATTATTGCGCCACAAGGAATGTTTGAAGATTTAGGTCTTAAATATATGGGGCCGGTTGATGGTCACGATATTGCCGCTATGGAACGAGCACTGCTAAAGGCAAAAGCTTTTGGTGCGCCAGTTATTCTCCACGCGATTACTGAAAAGGGCCGCGGTTACGCACCTGCTCTGGAAGATGAAGCCGAGAAATTTCATGCCGTGGGCATCGTTGATCCCGAAACCGGCCTGCCACTGGCAAAGGGTGTTACTACCTGGACTAGCGTTTTTGCCGATGAATTAGTAAAACAAGGTGAAAGTAATCCGAAACTAATTGCTATTACCGCTGCCATGTTGGGGCCAACTGGTTTAGATAAGTTTGCTGACAAATTCCCAGAGCGCACTATCGATGTGGGCATTGCTGAACAGCACGCAGTAACTAGCGCTGCTGGATTAGCTTTTGCTGGCATGCATCCAGTTGTTGCGGTGTATGCGACTTTCCTAAATCGCGCTTTCGATCAAGTTTTACTAGATGTTGCCCTACATAAAGCAGGCGTGACTTTTGTCTTAGATCGCGCCGGCATAACTGGCGATGATGGTGCTTCACATAACGGCATTTGGGATCTAGCGCTAACCGGAATTATCCCAACGATGCATGTTGCTGCGCCTCGCGATGGTGCTCGCTTGCGCGAAGTATTGGCTGAATCAATTCAAATCACAGATGCGCCTTCAATGCTGCGATATCCAAAGGGCGAAGTAATCGCTGACATTCCAGCTTTCGAACGTCGCGATGGCATCGATGTTCTGTATCGCGGTGAAAGTGCAGATGTTCTATTAGTTAGCGTTGGCGCAATGGCTGCCATGGCAGTTGAAGCTGCATCACAGGCTTACCGCGAAGGAGTTGGCGTAACGGTAATTGATCCACGTTGGATTAAGCCGCTGCCACAATCATTAGTAACTATGGCAACGCGCTATAAGAGCGTGGTTGTACTAGAAGATGGAATTCGTCATGGCGGAATCGCAAGCACCATCAGTGAGATGTTCCGTGATGCAGGGCTGCAAGTGCCAATACATTCAATTGGCGTGCCACTTAAATTCTTAGAGCATGCCAAGCGCGGACAGATCTTGAGTGAGCTAGGTATTACTGCTCAGCAGATCTCGTTAAACATTGTCGAATGGAGCGCATCTTTGAAGGATGGCTTCCTCACTCCAATGTCAGAAGTAGCTAGGGCAGAGATGCAACGCCCTTTGGATGAAAACGCTGACCCGAGACGGCTTCGCTAATACCTTCGCGATCTAGGTAAGGCAAAATTCCGCCGAGCATCATTGGCCAACCCGCACCAAGTAACATGCAGATATCAATCTCAGCTGCAGTGCTAACAACGCTTTCATCAAGCATCATGCGAGCTTCTTCAGCCAAAGCTTTCAAAGCGCGCATACGTACTTCTTCAGCAGTTGATGGCTTATCGCCCTTTTCCATAAGTGCAACAGCAGCTGGATTAGGAACTAACTTGCCGCTCTCATCTTTGATGTAGAAAGTGC
>CAZUWN010000127.1:0-2729 GCA_964624105.1 uncultured Candidatus Planktophila sp.
GATCTAATCGTGCACGTGACTCTTGATCGCCACGGGGTTCGTCGGGTTAGTGAAATTGCCGCGGTTACCGGTCGCGTTGAGAATCTAAATCCTGAAGTTGATTCGCTCTACACCTGGCATAGTGAAAGTGGCAGCTATGTGCGCGGACTCGGTTCATTGCCGCACCCAGAAAAGTTTGCGGCTCTGGAAAATGCAATAGCCACGCCAAAGAGGGAATTTGTTGTACCAGAGAAGAAATTGGTGCGCCGATGAAATCGACTTCTCGGTTGGCCACAGTCTCGCCAAAGTGGCGCCAGATAGCCATTTCAGCAGCGGTTGGGCTGGCGGTTGGCTTTGCAGTCACGGTCTTAAGTTCATCGATCCCAATTGCGCTGGCTTTTGCGGCCATGGCATCGGTCATTACCTTTACGTTTCTGTTCTCATCGGCCAAGCGGCGCGAAACAAAGTTCGAATTGCTCTGGCCTGATGTGGTTGATCATTTAATTACTGGAATTCAATCCGGAATGACTTTAGTTGAAGCGCTTTCACAATTAGCCGATCGTGGACCGCGCGAACTGGCACCGTATTTTGTCGAATTTAATCGGCAGGTTCGCAAAGATGGAGATTTCACAGCAGCTATCGCTTGGTTACAAAAACAGTTCTCGCACTATGCCAGCGACCAAATCTTTGAAGCAATAATTCTTTCGCGATCACTCGGTGGAACGCACCTGTTACAAATCTTGCGCATGGTTGGAGATTTCATTCGGCAAGATTTGGCACTTCGTAAAGAGATCGAAGTTAAGCATGGCTGGATCAAGAACTCGGCGCACCTTTCCGCTGCCGCACCGTGGTTATTGCTATTGCTGCTCTCAACTCAGCCGGCAACAGCTGCGGCATATGCAACAAGTACTGGAGCAGTAATTTTAATTGCCGGAATCTTCATGACCGCTATTGCTTATCTTTGGATGAATAAATTAGGCGCTCTACCGAAACCTCCACGTGTTTTTGGAGGCTCAACTTGAACGCACTTTTCATCTCAACTGCATTTGCAGTAATTGCAGCATATTTAATCGTGGCTTCAGATCGAGGCGTTGAGGCAAAAGTGTTGAAGTTGAGCAAAGTTAAATATCGTAAGTTTGCAGCGAATGTCGATGATCGCAGTAAGTTACGCGACCGTTTACTTGAGTTGAATCGCACCGGCGAGCATGAATACCTGGATTTTCGCAGCAGTCAGCTTGCCACCGCGTTTCTTACTTCTGCCGTTTTTGCGCTGTTGATATGGGCTAAAAGTGCCACATTTGCTGGGGCTTTGGTCATGGGCGCAGTTGCCGGCTACTTCGCCTTTGTCTTAATCGATCGCAACTTAACTAAAGCGGTTGTAAAGCGGCGGGCACAGATGGATGCCGAGTTTCCTGCCCTAATTGAGATGTTGACGCTCTCGATATCGGCGGGCCAAACCCCACTAAACGCGATGGCCACGATCGCTGCGCGTTCAGAGTGCGAGTTAGCGGCGGAATTTGCCGTAGTCACCAAGGATGTCATTGCAGGAGCACCATTTCATATTGCACTCGATGCGATGGGCCGGCGAATTAAATCAGTAACTATTCGCAGATTTATCGACGCCATGATCACTGCGATGTTGCGCGGTGCACCGATTGTTGAAGTGCTACAACGACATGCGCAGGAATCACGAACTGCTCATCGTAATCAGATTATGACCGCAGCTGGTAAAGCCGAAATTTCCATGATGATTCCAGTTGTCTTTCTAATATTGCCGGTCTCGATGTTGTTTGCACTTTGGCCATCACTTTCAAATCTAAATGGCTTCATGTAGTAGCGCTACTTATAGGAAGAACTACAAAAAATCTGTCACCAAAGCAACAAAACGCCAAGCAGCTAGACCCAAACCAATAGAAAGAGGAAATATGGAAAGCATGACTGAAGTAAATAAAACCGCAGCGATAAAGAAATCTGGAATAAATAAAACCGCAGCAGTCGAGAACGTCGAAGTAAAAGAAGTTCCGAAGGAATTTATAGCTATGAAAATCTTTAGTAGTGCTGAATCTGCGATGACCAAGGCAGCGATTGCCGCTGGTCGCAGAATTAATCGTTTACGCAACTTTGATCTTGTTACAAAAGTTAAAGATGAGCGCGGAGATGTGCCGGGATGGGTATTAGTAGTACTGATGACAACTGGGCTAGTTACCGCAATCTGGACAATCGCAGCACCTCGTCTGACAACTATTTTGAAGAATTCACTCGATGCTATGAACGGTATTCGGTAATGGTTTTATCGCTACTTTCAGGGTTGCCTCCTAGGCCACGAGGCAAACGTTGGCTCCGAAGTGCGTGGCGACGACGATTGCTCCGAACTCGACGCAAACGCGACTTATCGAATTTCGCGAAGTCACTACGTAGTGAACGAGGCAGCGTTGAAAGCGCTCTGGTGGTTATTCCTTTGATGACGCTATTTTTGATTTCATTTCAATTAGTGCTTTCGATTAGTAGCCGCAATATTGAAGCTAGTTATGCCCAAAGTGCGGCAACTCATAATTCAATTACTGGCCGCTTTGAACAAGGCGATGTGATCATTGATCTCAACTCACCCGATGCTTTCAACAAGTTGCGAGCTGTTGTAACAACACATAATCGAGCGTTGCCAAACCTAGTTCCACACTTAGGGAGCCAGGAACACGCAGTAAAGGTGCATGGATTCTCAATACTGGAAAACCAGGGCTAGTGATGTTTAA
>CAZUWN010000128.1:0-2721 GCA_964624105.1 uncultured Candidatus Planktophila sp.
TTATGCGCTCTTCTCTTCTGCACGCTTTTCGCCTCTAGCGGCCCGCTTTGGAATATCTCCCGTGCGCTGCACAAATGTCGGGGTAGCGCCATCGGTGATTGATTCAGGAGTAACAATTACTTTGGCGATATCGCTGCGGCTAGGAACTTCATACATCACAGCTAGCAGCACGCTTTCCATGATTGCGCGAAGACCACGAGCACCAGTGCCACGAAGTAGCGCTAGATCAGCAATGGCATCGAGTGATTCTGGGGTGAATTCGAGTTCAACTGAATCTAGTTCAAATAGTTTGGCATATTGCTTAACGAGAGCATTCTTTGGTTCGGTCAGAATCTGCATAAGTGCTTCTTTATCAAGATTCTCAACGCTAGTTAGTACCGGCAAGCGACCAATGAATTCAGGGATCATGCCGAACTTAAGTAGATCTTCTGGCATCACGTCTGCGAAAATATCTTTGCGGTTCTTATCTTCGGCAGTTTGCAAGGTTGCATTAAAGCCAACGCCAGCTTTACCTGAGCGAGCTTCGATAATTTTATCGAGACCAGCAAATGCGCCACCGACAATGAACAAAACATTTGTAGTATCAATTTGAATAAATTCTTGATGCGGGTGCTTACGACCACCTTGTGGTGGAACTGACGCAACGGTGCCTTCGAGAATCTTGAGAAGTGCTTGCTGCACACCTTCGCCTGATACATCGCGAGTAATTGATGGGTTCTCAGATTTGCGAGCAACCTTATCGATTTCATCGATGTAGATAATGCCAGTTTCAGCTTTCTTCACATCGTAATCTGCAGCTTGTAATAGCTTAAGCAAAATGTTCTCAACATCTTCGCCCACATAACCTGCTTCGGTTAGCGCTGTTGCATCGGCAATTGCAAATGGCACGTTAAGCATGCGAGCTAAAGTCTGTGCCATTAAAGTCTTGCCGCAACCGGTTGGGCCGAGTAATAAAATATTGCTCTTGGCTAATTCGATGCCATCTTCGCGCTTTGAATCCCCTGATTGCACGCGCTTGTAATGGTTATAGACAGCCACAGATAAAGATTTCTTGGCACGATCTTGGCCGATTACATATTGATCTAGAAAATCAAAAATCTCTTGTGGCTTTGGAAGTTCGGTTAAACCAAGGGCTGCGGTTTCAGAAAGTTCTTCAACGATGATCTCATTACAAAGATCAATACATTCGTCGCAGATATAAACGCCTGGACCGGCGATCAATTTCTTAACTTGCTTCTGGGTCTTTCCGCAGAAAGAACACTTGAGCAGGTCGCTGGTTTCGCCGATGCGAGTCATGATTCTCCTTTAGCAGGGGCGGGGAGTTCCCCTTGCGTATGTGGCAAGCCTAATTTCTAACGCGGATTCTTGCCTGACTTTTCACGCCTAATCTTGTTCGCCCACAGCGATAATGGCTTGGGGAGATAATTAATCAGGGCAATACTTACTCTGAAATTTCTTCCGGTTTAGGTGGCATCTTCATATCTCGCACCCCAGTAATTCGCATGACCGATAGCCCCATCAAAATATGGAAGATGGATGCGCCAATTAATAAATTTCGCTCGCCAAAATAATCAGCAGCTGGGCCAACCAAGGCCATACCAAGTGGCATCAAAGCTGTTGAACCCATGTGATCAATTGAGAAAACTCGCCCTTGCAGATGTGGTGGGACTTCGCGTTGCACAGCCGTTGACCACCATGCTTCCCATGGACCAACTGAGAGTCCGGCAATTAAGTAGGCGATCACAATGAAGGTGCCAGAGATCGGAAATGCGAGCGCTAGGGGCGCGATGATCACAATCATCCAGACCAAAATTGAAACATGGCCTTCATGCTTAACCTTTACTTTGACGCAAATGATCGCCGAAATAATGCTGCCTACTGAAAATGCTGCCGCCGAAAGTGCAAATGCCGTATTCGAGCCAAATTCGCGCTTAGTAATGATTGGCAATAAAACAGTTTCGGCAGCTAGAACCACCATCAATTGGAATGAAACCATGAAAATCATGGCGCCAATCCAGGGGATTTCAATAACTGTGCGAAGACCTTCGCGCATTTCAGTTAAGAATGTTTCGCGTTCTTTTGGTTCGCTCTTGATCTCTTCTTTAATTTGATTCAAGAAATACGTGCCGAGAGCAAAAGTAAATGCGGTAATCAAGAAAGTTAAGCGCCCGCCGATTAGATATACCGATACTCCCCCGATACCAGGGCCGATAATTGTCGACGTACGCACCACAATATTGCGAGCCACATTAGCCGCTGGCAATTTCTCATCAGGGACCAAGCTCGGCATGATCGCACCAGCTGCAGCTGCACCAAATGCATCACCAACGCCGACTAAAAATACTGCGAGGCCTAAGAAAATATGCGGTGTAGCTGGCCCAGATAAGAAGACCATTGAAAAGACAATTAGTGCACGGGCTAAATCTGAAGCAATCATTACTTGTTTACGAGGCAGACGATCAGTCCAAACGCCGGCAAATGGTGCACCGATCACAGATGCCAAAATGCGCGAGCCCAGAATTAAACCAAGAGTTGTCGCGTTGCCACCTTGATCAATAATGGTAACTGCGAGTGCAATTGGAAATGCTGATGCACCCAAAACAAAGATCGTCGTGGAAACCCAAAAGAGACGGTATCCCGGATATGACCAAAGGGATCCCGCCTCAGTTAGTTTTGCAATCTTGCTTTTTATTCCTGTAAACACATTGCCTAACCTATTGC
>CAZUWN010000129.1:0-2712 GCA_964624105.1 uncultured Candidatus Planktophila sp.
CTATGGCCTTTGCTCGCGATAACGATCGCATACTTTTGCACGGCTCAACTGGTTCAAGGTTGATGATGAAGATTGCCGCCGGTGCACAACTTTGTATTACGGTTACTAAGTTAAATGCGATTGTGGTTGCGAAATCTGCCTTTAATTCTTCGATGAATTATGAATCGGTAATGATTTTTGGAAAAGCAAAGCTACTTCAAGATGACGAGAAGATGGCTGCGATGACTGCTATCAGTGATGTGCTTGTACCTGGCATGAGTTCATATGCCCGCGCCCTTAAGCCAAAAGAAGTTGCCGGCACCATGATTGTTGAAGTTCCGTTAACTAAGTATTCGGCGAAATCTCGTACTGGGGGAGTCGTTGATGAACCAGAAGATAAAGAGTTACCGATTTGGTCAGGCGTTATTCCGCTAACAACTTTGCGCGGTGCACCGATTACTGCTGAGGACTCAGCCGGTATCGCAGTACCGCCGCACATTAAGTAGGAGCAACAATGGCAAAAGTAAGAGTTATTGATGAAGAGTTGATTCTGGAACTTTCTTTTTGGGAGCGAGTTGGTGCGCTTCATTCCAGTCCGCGGGTTTCGCTAAACGCGGTAACTAAAGTTGAGTTCATCGATAATCTCTGGAGCAATAAAGTGTTGAGAGGCGTGCGAGCGCCAGGCACCGGGATTCCTTATAAAGTCTTATTGGGAACAATGCGCGGGCGTGAATTTCGAGATTTCACTGCGATTAAAGGGCGGGGAGCCGGGGTCGAAATTTGCCTTAATGAAGGACCTTTTGAGCGCTGGATTTTCACTCTTCGTCAACCAAAAAGTGAAATAGAAAGTCTACTTACGTAGGTTTGCCAATCGATCCAGGATTGGTGGGTGTGAATAATGCACCGCAACATAAACTGGGTGTGGATTTAAGTTAGATAGTGATTCACGTGAAAGCTTCTTAAACGCGCTATACATGTGGTCGCGAGCACCTGGGTAGGTATCAATTGAGTACTGATCTGCTTGGTATTCATTGTGGCGCGAGAATGAATTATTGATCAAGCCCAGCACCGTTGATACGGGACTAAAGAGTAAGAAGAAAGCCAACATTGAAAGATGAAAACTTGCCACATCTGAACCAAGAGCTTTAGATAGATTTGGATTACTAAGTAGCCAACCCATTAGTGAGAAGATGATCAAGGTTTGTAGATTGCTAAAAGCAAACATGGTGTAAACATGCTTGCGTTTGTAGTGGCCAACTTCGTGAGCAAGCACTGCAACAGTTTCCTCAGTTGAAAGTTTTTCAATCAAAGTGTCGTAGAGACCAATAATCTTAACTTTGCCCATTCCAGAGAAGAATGCATTTAATTTAGTTGAACGCTTTGAGGCATCCATCTCATAGAGCTTCGAAAGCGGAAAACCTTGTTTCTGACAATAATCTTCAACTGCAGTTCGTAGTTCACCTTCAGGCAATGGCTTTAACTTGTTAAACATTGGCAAGAAAATGCGAGTACCAAAGACAAACATAAACAATGAGAAGGCTGCAAAGAGCGCCCAAGCAATAATCCAGAACTGACTTTGTAGTTCTTGATAGATCCAGGCAACGGCATAGAGAAGAGGCAAGCCAACTGCTAACGAAATCAGTAATTGCTTGATGGCATCTTGGAAAAACAACTTCTTGGTTGATTTGTTAAAGCCAAACTTTTCCTCAATCACAAAAGTGGAGTAATAAGCGGCTGGTAGGGTGGCAATGATTGAAAAGACGATCAAAATGGCAATAAAGAGGACCGTGATAAGTAGGTTATTGCTCAAACGATCGCGCAGTTGGCCATCGAGCCAAGCAAACCAGCCCAAAATGATGGCAGCCAAGATAGCCACGGTGCTGATCAGGTTCGTGAGCATTTCAAAGCGATATTTGGTCGTGCCATATGCCATGGACTTGGCATATTCATCTGCGTTGAAGATCTCGGCGCCTTCTGGGCTTATCGGCTGGTTTTTTGAGCGCTCATTTAGGTAGTTGATAGCCATACCTGCGCTGAAATCAATTAGGACAAATAGGACAATCCCTAGAAGGAGTAGGTCTGATGTGGTCATAGGCTCAAATATAGCATATATGCTATGAATAATTGGTGAAGTATTTGTGACTCCCTTCGACACGCCCGGATGTCAGAAACCAGCCTTTTGACTCAAAATCCTCTGATTAAAGGAGTAAAAGGGCGATTTGCCTCGCATGAGCCCGCTGGGTTACCCTTCGCGTCTGCTCTTTTTTAGAGCTTTATTACAGACTGCCGGTAAAGAAATTTATTAGCAATCATGCGCGAATCGGGCAACACACCCGAGCGCGTGGGTCGGTGATTAAGCGTGAATAAAAGCAGTAACGAATGGAGAAGCATGCCAACGATTCAACAGCTAGTTCGACGTGGTCGCGAAGATAAGACTACGAAGACAAGCACACCTGCGCTAAAGGGTTCACCTCAGCGACGCGGTGTATGTACACGTGTTTATACAACAACACCTAAGAAGCCAAACTCTGCGCTTCGTAAAGTGGCACGTGTTCGTCTCACCAGCGGAATGGAAATTACTGCATACATTCCAGGTGAAGGTCATAACTTACAAGAGCACTCAATTGTTCTTGTACGTGGTGGTCGCGTGAAAGATCTTCCAGGTGTTCGTTACAAAATTATTCGCGGCTCACTAGATACACAAGGTGTTAAGAACCGTAAGCAATCACGTTC
>CAZUWN010000130.1:0-2702 GCA_964624105.1 uncultured Candidatus Planktophila sp.
AGAATTCGACCTGATGCTGGAGCTGCGATGTTATATGCGCGACCCAAACGAGTAATTGAATCAAGTAGAACGACAACATCGTGACCGAGTTCAACTAAACGCTTTGCGCGCTCAATTGCAAGTTCAGCAACTGTGGTGTGGTCATCTGCTGGGCGATCGAAAGTCGAAGCAATAACTTCGCCCTTAACTGAACGCTGCATATCGGTAACTTCTTCTGGGCGCTCATCAACTAGAACAACCATTAAGTGACACTCTGGGTTATTGGTTGTGATCGCGTTAGCAATTGCTTGCAAGACCATGGTCTTACCAGCCTTAGGTGGCGAAACGATTAGTCCGCGCTGGCCTTTACCAATTGGTGAAATCAAATCGATCACACGAGTGGTCAAAATATTTGGTTCAGTTTCAAGGCGCAAACGCTCTTGCGGATAAAGCGGAACTAGCTTTGAGAACTCAACGCGGTTACGTGCTTCATCAGGTGTTACGCCATTGATGGTGTCTAGACGCACTAGGGCGTTGAACTTTTCGCGGCGCTCGCCTTCTTGGGCTTGGCGAACTGCGCCAGTTACAACATCGCCCTTACGCAAACCAAAGCGGCGTACTTGTTGTAGTGAAATGTAAACATCGTTAGGGCTTGGCAAGTAACCACCGGTGCGAATGAATGCATAACTTTCCATGATGTCAGCGATACCGCCAACAGGAAGCAATACATCATCTTCGGAAATTACGATCTCGCGCTCTTCGCGGCCACCACGTTCGGAACGGTCACGGCCTTGACGATTACGGTCGCGGCCTTGACGATCGCGACCACGATCATTGCGATCGCGGTTCGGACGGCTGGAATTCGAGTTTGAATCATTTGATGGGCTTGATGAATTGTCATCGCCCTCATCGTCGCCATCATCATCTGTGTTGGCGTTTGAGTTATTGGAATTATCTTTATTGCCACGCTTCTTAGCATTGCGGGCTTCGCGACGGGCTTCGCGTTCGGCCTTTGCGGCTTCGCGGTTTGCTGCTTGTAGATCAGCGATTGCAGTTACGAGGGCATCCTTTTTTAGCTTTGCGGCGCCATCAATTCCTAGTTGAGTGGCAACTTCCTTAAGTTTCGGAAGGGTCATCGCTGATAGCTCAGGACTGCTTGAACGTACTGGAGTTACTTCAGGTGTATCGGTCATTTTGATCTTTTCAGTTATGGCTTATGCGCGAAATATTTAGGATATTTACATATCTTCACGATATTTGGGGCGAAAGCCGGTGGTATTTTTTAGATTACCTTCAGGTGTTACAGGCAGATCGCCTAAGAAGATGTCAGAACGGTAGCACTCCCGCAGCCGAAATCGCAACTTCTTCAACGCGGAACTTAGCCCCTGCCGCATGAGTTAGCTCAGCAACTTCAGTGGCTCCACCAGTGTGTAGGACCAGCACAGTTGGGCCCGCTCCTGAAATAAAGGCCGCGACTCCTGCGCTGCGGAACTTAGTTAATAGCGCAAAAGAGGCTGGCATCGCTTCTTGGCGATATGACTGATGCAAGAAATCTTGCGTTGAAATAAACAATAAATCTGGGCGCAGAGTTAACGCGTGAACTAAGAGCGCTGTATTTGTTGAGTTATTAACTGCGTCGCGATAAGGAATTGTCTCTGGCAAAAGCTTGCGCGCCTTAGCTGTTGATACTGCGGTTTCTGGAATAAATGCAATTGCCGAAATTCGATGATCAACTGCAAGTGATATCGCTTGCGCAACTAATTTTCCGTGATGATTTTCTTGCCATGCCACAGTTGCGCCGCCATAAATTGCCGCGGCCACATTATCTGGATGACCTTCGAGATTTGTGGCAAGCTGCAACATAACTTCATTAGTTAATTTATCTTCACCACCTAAAACAAGTGAGCGAGCAAGTGCTAAGCCACCGACGATGGCGCTGGCAGATGAACCAAGCCCGCGACCATGTGGAATTACATTCTTGGCACGAATTGCTAGCCCGCGAGGTCGTCCACCTAGGTAATCAAAGCCGGCAAACATTGCTTTTACTAATAAATTCTTTTCGTTGCGTGGCAGGTTGTCAGCACCTTCACCAATTACATCGATATCTAAACCAGGTTCATCAATAACGCGGGCAACATATTTATCATGCATTTGTAGCGCCAGTCCAAGGCAATCAAAGCCTGGACCTAAGTTGGCACTAGTTGCCGGAACTTGAATCTGACTTGGGGTTGCGCGGAAAGTTGGTTTCGCCATTTTGAATTCTTTCTAAACTCTTGCGAGCTAGAGACCTAACGCTTTCGCAGCAGCTTTAGCGTTAACCGGAACAATCTTTGGTTTGGCTGCGCCTTCAAGTGCCCATTGGACATCTTTTAAGCCATGACCAGTAACAGTAATAACAATCTTTTTACCAGTTGGCAGCTTCTTTGCTTTCTTGTATTTGATCAAACCAGCAAGACCGGCAGCACTAGAAGGCTCAACAAAGATGCCTTCTTTAGCTGCAATTAAGCGGTAGGCCGCGAGAATTTCGCGATCTGTAACTGAATCAATTACCCCACCTGATGAATCTCGTGCTTCGATGGCTTGCGCCCAAGAAGCTGGATTACCAATACGAATTGCAGTGGCAATTGTTTCTGGATTAGTAATAATTTTATTCTTAACAATTGGCGCTGAGCCCGCGGCTTGGAATCCCCACATCTGTGGCAACTTAGAAGAGATGCGATCTT
>CAZUWN010000131.1:0-2642 GCA_964624105.1 uncultured Candidatus Planktophila sp.
TGTTTTGAAGCACTAACTCGCGGAATGCGAATAAAACTTGGGATCTCTTGGTTAATGAACTGTGGCGCCATTCTGAAAAAGCATTTGTTGCGGCAGTTACGGCAGAATCAACGGTTGCGGCGTTTCCAAATGCGACAGTCTTTGTGACTTTGCCAGTGGCCGGGTTATAGATATCCCCGCTTCGCTCTGGTTTTGAAGTATCTAGCGCGCCATTGATCCAATGCGTAATCTGATTCATAGTCACAATCTACTTCAGAGCATTAAGATGGCGCTACCTACTAGCTAAAAGGCCAAAGTAATGACGACTCCGATTAATGATCCTGATAAGCAAGCCGCAGTAAGTGCCGCAGACCGCCAATATGTCTTTCATTCTTGGTCGGCTCAAGGCGCAATTAACCCAATGCCTATTGCTAGTGGTTCGGGTTCTCGGTTTTGGGATCATGCCGGCAAAGTTTATTTAGATTTTTCTTCGCAACTTGTCTTTACCAACATTGGTCATCAACACCCAAAGGTCATAAAAGCAATTCAGGCCCAAGCTGAAGTTTTAACAACTATTGCCCCACAACATGCCAATGAAGCTCGCAACGAAGCCGCTCAACGCATAGTTGAACTAGCTGGAAGTAACTTTGCCAAGGTTTTCTTTACTAACGCTGGTGCTGATGCGGTTGAAAATGCGATTCGCATGGCACGTATGCATACTCATAAACACAAAGTGCTTTCGACCTATCGCTCGTATCACGGCAATACCGGTGCTGCGATAAATGCAACTGGCGATCCACGTAGATTTCCAAATGAGTTTGCATTCGGTCATGTTCACTTCTGGGGACCATATCTATATCGCACTGCATTCTGGGCAAAAGATGAAGCTGAAGAATGCAAGCGTGCGTTAGAGCATCTTGAGCAAACAATTATCTTCGAAGGTCCAAATACCATCGCAGCCATTTTGCTCGAATCAGTGCCCGGTACCGCGGGTGTCTTAATGCCGCCTAAGGGTTATCTCGAAGGTGTTCGTGCGCTCTGCGATAAATACAATATTTTGTGGATTGCAGACGAAGTTATGTCGGGCTTTGGTCGCACTGGAAAATGGTTTGCCTACCAACACAGCGCAGCTGTGCCGGATCTAATTACCTTTGCTAAAGGCGTTACCTCGGGTTATATCCAGCTTGGTGGCGTAGTAATTAGTGAGCCAGTTTCAAAAACATTTGATGAGAAAGTATTTGCCGGCGGGCTGACCTATATGGGACATCCATTGGCATGTGCAACAGCGGTGGCAACGATTGATGTCATGAAGGAAGAGAAGATGTTAGAAAACGCCACCATGATTGGCGAGAAAGTCTTGGGGCCAGGGCTACTTGAATTAGCTAAGAAACATAAGGTTATTGGCGATATTCGTGGCGCTGGCGTTTTCTGGGGCGTTGACTTAGTAAGTGATCGTGCAACTCATGAACCACTTGCGCCATATGGAGCTTCAAGTGCGGCAATGAATGAGTTGGTCGCAGCTTGTAAGAAGAATGGCTTGATGCCGTTTAATAACTTCAACCGCATTCATTTGTGCCCACCATGCAATATTTCAGTTGAAGATGCTCAACTCGGTCTTGAGATTCTAGACAAATCTTTGACCGAGATCGCCAAGTACTACACCGGCGCTTAAGTGCCAGTTACTTCTTTTTATAACCCTTGGGGCATACGGGTTTCACCGCAGTAACCTTTTTAGTTAACTTGCCCTTCACGCATGTGATTGTTGTTTTCTTTGCCGCTGCGGCTTTAGCTGCGGCCGCAGCCTTATCTGCAGCAGCTTTGTCTGCCGCGGCTTTGTCCGCAATTACCTTATCGGCGGCAGCTTTCTCATCGGCGATTACCTTATCTGCAGCGGCTTTCTCGTCTACAATTTTCTTATCGGCAGCGGCTTTCTCGGCAGCAATTTCTGCAGCAGTTGGTGGCTGCAATTTCAATGTGTACACAAGCGTATAGGCAGATAAATCAACTGGGAAAACTTTAGGGTCGCCGCCACGGAAATAGCGCAGTTCAAACATTGAATCTTTCTCAAATTTCGTTGTATCAACATTAGCCATTGCAAATAAATCAAGAATGTATTTGTAGGTAACTTCACCGCCCCATGTCCATTGGTCAAAATAGAGCTGACTAATTGAAACAGATTGTGAACCAGGTGCTATATATCCGAGTCCAACCCAGCCTGGATCAAAATCGGAACAAGGCACAAGTGTTTTGACTCCATTGAGAATTTCAATTGAACCTTGTTTGGGTGAGACAAAATCTGATGATTGTTCAACTAGATCTGGATGACAAGGTCCGGCCGTTGTTGGATCAAGGACTATTCCAAGAGTCGCTGTTGCATTGTTTAGATCTACCGTTCCATTAACAATGCGGTAAAAATTAAAAGAGAGGACTTTCTGGGCATCAATTATTTGTTCTTTACCAGCATCTTTAAATAATGAAACTACATACTCGTATGTGAAATCTTTCCACTTCCAAGAATTAGAATCAGCTAAAATTACCGATTCACCAATTAAGTCATCGCGATCCCCATAGATGAATCTAGCTATGCCCGGATCGGTAGTAGTACATGGAGCCGCAAGAGTCTGCCCGTTAAATTGCAAGCCCATCGATTGTCCCGGGTGGAT
>CAZUWN010000132.1:0-2625 GCA_964624105.1 uncultured Candidatus Planktophila sp.
GTCACCCGGAGCACCCCGCCGCGGTGGAGGGTTGCCGTCTAGTAAGCCGGGGCTAGTACCTAGAACTCGTGACCTGGGTAAATCATAACTCGCGGCGCTCGCAGCTGCGAACCTTTTAACTGCAGCTAGCAAGCCTCAAATATCGCAGTTTTCACCTTCGGATGTAACTGTTCGCGCATCTGGATAAAGGCGGCAGCTGGCCAGCCGGCACTGAAAACCCGGCGTAGCAACAAGGCCAGTGAGTAGCCTGGGTTATCAATTAATGCACGATCAAGTGCTTTATGAGCCAAAGCGCCTTGGCCAGATTCATATGCCACGGCTGCAAAGATCGAAGCAATTGGTGCCACGTAACCAACTGGTGCGATGCGCAATAACTCTTTCCACATTGTCCAATACGCCTCAATATTTTCAGCGCTATGAATTCCAAGTGCGTAATCGCGAACTTGAATATCAGATAAGCGACCGATTACTTGAGCCACTAAATCTGGGTCACTACTGCCCCGACCAAATTCATATAGCTGACCTAAATCAACAACTGCTGTTGCACCATCTCGTTGTTTCTCATTTAGATCTGGTGCCTCTTCGTGCACAAAATAACTTTCGACTTGGGCAATGAACTCGACCCCAATGTTTGGCAGCGCTGCAATTGAGTCAGCTAATTTGGAAACATCGATGAAGGGCAATGTGCGCCCGGCCATTACTTGTTCGGCAGCAACTCTGGAACTATCAAAATCTGGCAACACATTGCCTTCGGGTGGGCAACAAGAAATGTCTTCGCAAATAACTGAACGCCAACGGTTGCCAATTACTTCAATTGATTCCCGGATCGCAATTGCGTTCTTTGATAACGAACCGGCCATCTGGCCCAGAACTTCGGCGCCAGTTTCATGTAGCTCAGGCTTATCACTTGGCACATAAGCCAACATGAGTGCCGCATCTGCCCCGTCGAGTTTTAAGTGATGTGCTAATAAATCATAAGCATCGGTGTTTTCATTTTGCGGATAATCAACGCGCATAGCCATCGAAACCAGGTCGCCCTTGATGGCCACTAAAACCAGCGAATCACTTGGGTGATAGCCGATTAGAAATGGAATTGCAGCTAATAAGTCATGCGGAGAAGTAAGTGTTGTCATGCCCGTGAACCTAAATTAATTCACCGACTGATTTCTGGAATCCGCTAAATGCTGTGGATGACTAAAACGCTAATTACTGACTATGGCTAAAACATAAAGCGAGTGGGCGCAATAACCACGGTTACAACGGCAAAAACTGTGGTCTTAATCGTGCCAGTTATTGCTCGGGTAGTGCCATTGTGGGTCCAGTTACCGTTCCAGCTCTGCACCAAAATAATTGGGTAGATACCCGGATTCTTATAAGTATGTTTGATTTTGCCATACGGATACGGGCCACCAGGATCAGTAGTATTTAAGAAAGTTCCATCGCCAAAACTCCAGATAAATCCCGGCCGCAACAAGACATCTACCACTTCGCCCACCACTGTTACACGAGTAGCAAACTGAGTTGGCAGATCACTCCAGAAATAGATTGGCACATTTACTAGTGGTTCAGCTTCAGGTTGATATGCAATTCCACCAGTTGGCAATAACTTTATTAAGCGATCATTTAGTGAAACTGATTTCTCCACTTTTGGCTTAAGAGTTGGCTTTGTTCGTGGTTTATAAGTTCGCTTAGGAGTTGGCTTAGGTGAAGGTGGCGGTGTTGGTGTCGCAGTTGGACGCGGAATTAACTCTGGAAAAATCGGCTTCACAACTGTGGGCTTTGGGGAAGGTTTAACAGTGCGCGGCTTCACCTTGGCCTTTGGGCCACTGCCTTTCTTGCCTTCAATAATTATCTGGCCATCTTGGGTGTAAACATCGATGCAGGCGGCATCCTCGCAATCAGCAGCACTAGCTGTACTCAAAGGCGCTAACAGGGTTAAAAATAAACAGATCAGTAGTTTTCGCATCTGCGCAGGCTAGGTTCGAACACCAACCCAGATCAGCGCAGTCTGCAAAAGTGTGGATGATGTGAGAGCCTAGAACTGTGGCAATGCGCGATGGTGATGGTTGGGTCGAATGTGACTGCGGCAATCGCCATTGGGGAAAGCACGGAGCTGCTGGCCTGCTTCTAATTCGCGATCAACACCTACTGCTACAACATCGTGCGCCATGGGTGCATAACGGCGATACCTGGGGCGTTCCGGGCGGTGCTCGTGATTCGCACGAAACCATTATTGAAGCTGCCGTGCGTGAAGCAGTTGAAGAAACTGGCATTGATCCGGCACATGTTAAAGAACTAACTACTTTTTCTGACCTTCATGGAAACTGGCGCTATGACACTGTGTTGGCAACAGCTACTGCAGAATTAGTGGCACGTGAGCTAAATGATGAGTCTCACGAAGTTCGTTGGGTGCACTGGCAAGAAGTTACTCAGCTAGATCTGCATCCGAGTTTTGCGAAAACTTGGCCGCAGGTTTTAGAAATTCTTAATGATTTGATCACACCAGCTTAATTCTGATTCCGGCACATGAGCCACCAAGATAATTGTTTTGCCAGCTATTGCCTCTGCCTTAAGCAATTCAATAATTCGATTAGCGCTCTCAACATCTTGGGCAGCAAGTGGTTC
>CAZUWN010000133.1:0-2591 GCA_964624105.1 uncultured Candidatus Planktophila sp.
TGCGGCGAGCATGTAGAAGAAGCGCTTGCGGGCGTTGCAGAAGCAGATCGTTGTAAGTGCTAGCACCAGTAAATTAACTTACAAATTAATCACTATTCGAGTTCAATGGTGAACATCGGTGAGGATGAGTTATGGCGCGCGTAGTAATTTTAGGAGCAGGTATTGCTGGACATACAGCGGCATTGCATGCGAAACGTTTATTAGGTAAACACAATGAAGTTGTTGTGATCACACCCAACTCAAATTGGAATTGGATTCCATCTAACATTTGGGTTGGAGTGGGCAAGATGCGGAAAGAACAAGTGATCTTTCCGCTAAAGCCAATATATAGACGCAAAGGAATCGAGTTTCATCAAGCACTTGCGCAAAGCATCTTTCCGGAAGGTGATGAAACAAGTCCTAAGCCCTATGTTGAAGTTTCTTACACCGATCCTGCTCGTAGCGGACAGATAGGCAAGATTGAATATGACTTTTTGGTCAACGCAACTGGTCCCAAGCTTAATTTTGCAGCTACCGACGGTCTAGGCCCTGATGGCCACACGGTTTCTGTTTGTACTGCGGGTCATGCCGTCGAAGCTGCTGCTGCGCTTAAAGTAGCGATAATGAAGATGCAGAATGGTGAAAAGCAACGCCTGGCTATTGGAGTAGGTCACGGGACTTGTACTTGTGAAGGCGCTGCATTCGAATATACCTTCAATGTGGAACATGAAATTTCGGCAGCAGGCGTTCGTGATCTCGCAGAAATTACTTACATTACAAACGAATACGAACTAGGTGATTTTGGTGTGGGTGGAATGACCTTTAACCAGCGCGGTTTCCTGACAACCAGCAAGCTTTGGACTGAATCCCTTTTTCGAGAGCGCGGAATCAAAGCCATTTTAGGCGCCCACGTTGAAAAAGTAGTTGCTGGTGTAATTCACTACGAACAAGTCGATGGCACCAAAGATGAACTGCACTTTGATTTTGCGATGCTTTTGCCACCATTTCGTGGGGTTGATTTGAAAGCTTTCAATAGAGCCGGTGATGATATTTCAAGTGAAATATTTGCACCAAGTGGGTTTATGAAAGTTGATGCCGATTACAGTGGTAAGCCGTATGAGGAATGGCGCGCCGAAGATTGGCCATCAACATATCGCAATCCAAGTTACCCAAACATTTTTGCAGTTGGAATTGCATTTGCCCCGCCACATCAAATTTCGAAACCACGCAAATCACCTAATGGCACATTGATTGCGCCAGCACCACCTCGGACCGGAATGCCCTCGGGCATCATGGGCAAGTTATCAATCTTGACTATTAAAGATTTAATTGAAAAAGGCGAGAGCGCTCAACCGCATATCGCTTCGATGGCAAAGATGGGCGCAGCCTGTGTTGCTTCTTCTGGCAGTGGTTTGCGTCATGGCTCAGCAGCCGCAATGACGATGTTTCCCATCGTGCCAGATTTTGAAAAGTATCCAAATTCGGGTCGCAGCATGAAAGATACTTACGGCGAAATCGGTTTAAGCGGGCACTGGATTAAGTTGTTGCTGCATTACATGTTCATCTATAAAGCCAAGGCCCTGCCGGGCTGGGCACTGATTCCGGAATAAGGGAGCAAACTATGGATAGCGCTAACGAATCTATTTCTCATGCACCGCTGCCAACTGCCAAGACCTTGCGTTCTCGCAAGAATTTAGTATTTCAATTTTGGCGCTTTGCTGCCATTAATTTGCGCATGCTAGCAATGATCAGAAAAGGACACCATCAGAAATAGCGGTTTGATTTGACATACCCCTAGGGGTATAGATAAGTTCTCCTATATCGAGCAAAGGAGCCCCAAATGTCAGCCAAGAAAGCCACCCATGTCTTATCAGACCAAGAACAGATCGCTGCGATTTCAAAACGCATTAAGCGTGCTCAAGGTCAGTTAGGTGCCGTAGCTCGAATGCTTGAAGAAGGCCGCAGTTGCGATGAGATCGTAATTCAGATGTCGGCTGTATCTAAAGCAGTTAATACCGCAGCTTTCACTTTGATTTCATCGAGCCTTAAAGAGTGCATCGTAGAAGATAAGTCGAATTCCGAGGCTGTTACTGCACGGCTGCAAAAAATATTCCTGAGCTTGGCATAAGGAGCTGAATGTGAAAAAAATTGTCGCGTTGTTAATTTCCTCAGTTGTAGTTTTAACCGGGTGCTCATCATCGACATCCGCTAGCAACCTAGATGCAGCTGGATTCGCTGGAAAAATTGTCGAAACAGATGTAGTGACTCTTGATGTTCGAACCGCTGGTGAATTCATGGCAGGCCATATCGATGGTGCAATAAACATCGACGTCGAGGGCAATACCTTTGATGCCGAGATTGCAAACCTTGATAAGTCGAAAACATATGCCGTTTATTGCCAAAGTGGTCGACGTTCACAAATCGCAGTGGACAAGATGGCAAGTGCCGGATTTGGTTCACTCTTTAATTTAGAAAATGGTATCGCCGACTGGAACGCTAACGGTTGGCCAGTGGTGACCTCATGACTCGCATAGTTGTAATTGGCGGGGTTGCAGGCGGAATGTCTGCCGCTACCAGATTGCGCCGTCTAGATGCTGATGCCGAAATCATTG
>CAZUWN010000134.1:0-2585 GCA_964624105.1 uncultured Candidatus Planktophila sp.
ACTTATGGCAGCTATTGATTTTGCACGAAGTGTGCGCATTCTGGCCTCCATAAACTTTTCACGACCCTGGGAGGGTTCCAAGGATCTAGTAGTACAGGTATAGACCAATTTTCGATCAATTGCTAGCATTAATGATTGCGATCCGATAACTTTTCTGGCTTCTAGGGGCACTTATTGACCTGTAACTAGCCCTAGGCTACGCGTGTGAGCCAGGATTGGCTGAGTCAAAGGAGAGATTATTGGCTAAAGAAGAGGTCCGAAAGCAATTTCGGTTGGCCGACCTCTTGCGCACTGAGATCTCAGACCTGGCCACCCACGAGCCAATTCCAGGCGAGCGGGCCTTAGCCGAAAGGTTTGGAACCTCACGGGTTACTATCCGACAAGCCCTTGCCTTATTGCAAGACGATGGCCTGATCTACACGGTTCATGGGGCTGGATCATTTGTTGCCCCACCTCGCGTTATCAAACAGATGAAATTACTTTCATTCACACAAGAGATGAAAATAAAAGGGTTAAAAGCTTCGACAAAAGTAATAAGTTCACAGTTGGTCGAGGATGACGAGCACGCTACTGATGACTTTATAGTTGTTGGTGAACCGGCATATCGAATTGAACGTCTTCGCTTTGGAGACTTAGAGCCACTTTCATTCGAGATTACCTATATAAATCAAAGTATTGCGCCAGATCTACTTAATCGAGATTTAACAAAATCCCTTTATCACATACTTGAAACCGAATATGGGCAAGAGGTATTTAGCGCCGACGAGCATTTACTTCCGATAATTATTGATGCGCGAATAGCCAAGTTTATGAAAATTGCCGAAGGTAGTGCCGCAATTAGAATTCAACGGACTGGCTATAACATACGCGGTGAAGAAGTCGAAAGATCTATTTCGATTCGGCAAGCTACTCGCTGGGATTTTAAATATTCAATTCGAATTTAATTAAATAAGGGAGGAAATCTCAATCCCTAAAGCGCCTAGCTTTTCGCGGCCGCCATCGAGTGAAGTTAAGACAAATGGCTTGCCATCAGGTGCGATGCAGTAGCTATTTTCAAAGTGAGAGCCGCGGGACTTGTCGTTCGAGACAACGGTCCAATTATCTTTCAATACTTTGGTCTTATGGGTGCCGCGAGTGATCATTGGTTCAATTGCTAACGCCATCCCTACGACAATCTCGGGGCCAAAACCAGGCTTACCGAAATTTAAAACATGAGGTGCCTGATGCATCTCAGTACCAATGCCATGGCCGCCGTACTCCTGCAGAATTCCGTACTTGCCTTGGGCGTCGGTATAGCTCTCAATGGCATGTCCGATATCGGACAACTTGGCACCTAAGTGACCAGCAGCAATTCCGCGCCACATTGATTCTTCACAAACATCCATCATCTTCTGATCAGCTGGGTCCACATTTCCGACACCGACAGAGAATGCCGCATCGCCATGCCAGCCTTCAATGATCGCGCCACAGTCAATTGAAACCACATCGCCATCTTCAATAACTCGATCACCGGGAATGCCGTGGACGATTTCATCATTAATTGAAATACAAATGGTGGCTGGAAAACCGTGATAGCCCTTGAAATTAGAAGTGCCGCCACCACGTTTGATGTTTGCCGCGGCAATTGCATCTAGCGCGTCAGTGCGCATGCCAACTTTGATCGAATCTTTAAGCAGAGCCAGAGTTTGGCCAACCAATAAACCGGCACGACGCATGACCTTTAATTCATCAAGGGTTTTTAGCTGGATATCCACGGTTAAATTATTTAGCTTATGCGGCTTAGTGCGGTGGTGGCGCGCTCAGTAATTTCAGAAACTGCGCCAGTTGCGCTAATTGTGATTAGTAAGCCTTCGCCGCGATAGAAAGCAATGATGGGCGCTGTTTGCTCGTTATAGACCTCAAGGCGACGAGCAATAACTTCAGCCTTGTCGTCTTCGCGTTGGTAAAGCTCTCCCCCGCAGGCAGCACATGCTTGCGCAGATGCTGGCGCAGGAGCACCACAACCACGGCAAGTTAAACGGCTAGAAAGACGCTCAATAATTTCAGCATCAGCAATATTTAATTCTAAGACGGCATCAAGTGGGCTCTTTTGCTCTGCCAGAATTGCGCGCAAAACTTCAGCTTGCACAACATTGCGTGGGAAACCATCAAGTAAAAATCCATTGGCAACATCGTCATGAGTTAAACGATCTTTAACCATGGCGTTCGTTACTGAATCTGGCACAAGTTCGCCGCGATCCATAAAACTCTTTGCTTCTTGGCCAAGTGGAGTGCCAGCTTTTAAATTGGCACGGAAAATGTCACCGGTTGAGATATGCGGGATTGAATAGTGCTCGGCTAAGAAAACTGCTTGTGTTCCTTTACCAGCACCTGGTGGGCCTACCAGGACTAAACGCATTACTTAAGGAATCCCTCATATGAACGTTGCTGCAACTGGCTTTCGATCTGCTTAGCAGTATCAAGACCAACGCCAACCACAATCAGAATTGCAGTTCCGCCGAATGGGAAGTTCTGGTTTGCACCGAATAGAACCAACGCAATGATTGGAATAATCGCAACAAGTGCTAGATATAGCGAACCTGGCG
>CAZUWN010000135.1:0-2564 GCA_964624105.1 uncultured Candidatus Planktophila sp.
AACCAAGGAGCACTCATGCCAGCAGTAACCGTTGCCGATATCACCGTACTTCCACGCGTTAAAACGGTTGCCGGTAGTCGTGCGCGCGCAGTTCGTAGCATCACAACTGCCCCGCAAGGTTTCGAAGGCGAAGGTTTTCCGGTACGTCGCGCATTTGCTGGCGTAGACATCGCGCAGTTAGATCCCTTCATTCACTTAGATCAAATGGGCGAAGTTGAATACGCGCCAGGTGAACCAAAGGGAACTCCTTGGCATCCGCATCGTGGTTTTGAAACTGTTACATACATTATTGATGGAATTTTCGATCACTTCGACAACAACGGTGGTGGCGGAACAATTACTGATGGCGATACGCAATGGATGACAGCGGGTGCTGGAATTTTGCATATCGAAACCCCACCAGAATCTTTGGTGATGAGTGGCGGGTTATTCCACGGTTTCCAACTTTGGGTTAACTTGCCAGCTGCTAAGAAATGGTCACCTCCGGCTTATCAAGATTTACGTGCCAGTGAGGTTGCACTACTTGCATCCGAAGATGGCGGTGCGCTAATTCGCGTTATTGCTGGCGAACTGGCCGGACATAAAGGCCCAGGTTCAACTCAGACACCAATTACTTTGATTCATGCAACCTTGCAACCAGGTGCTGAAATTCGTTTGCCTTGGCGCAAGGATTACAACGCACTTGTTTACACACTAGCTGGTCATGGTTTTGTGGGAGAAGAATCACGCCCCGTGCAGATGGGTCAACTAACTGTCTTTGGCGAAGGTGACACAATTGTTGTGCGCGCTGCAAATGTGCAGGAATCTCGTGCGCCAGAGATGGAACTATTCATTCTCGGCGGCGAACCAATCAAAGAACCAGTTGCCTGGATGGGTCCATTTGTAATGAATACCAAGCGCGAAGTTCTGCAAGCTTTTGAAGACTTCCAAAAGGGCGTTCTAGGCTCGATTCCGGTAATCGAAAAAGGTCATCGCCCGAATGCGCAACTAAATCGCGGCGGCGAAGGTTCGAAATTAGGTGGATCTAATACCCCTAATTCAACCGGTAGCAGTGCAAATGGTTCCGAGATACTCGATGTTCATGGAGCGCCAACCACAATGCAAGAAGGTTAATTAAATACTTTTTTAGTTTTGCATCTTTCGCTAACCTCTGCCTATGTCTCTTTCACTTCAATGCATAACTGTCGATTCCCATAACCCAAAGGCTCAAGCTGAATTTTGGGCTGAAGTACTTGGGTGGTCAGTTGGTGAAGATGGCGACGAAATTGGTTATTGGATTGAACGCGAACTTAATGATCCGAATAAGACCGGATTTCCAGATATCTTGTTTCTTAAAGTTCCTGATACAAAAGTGATTAAGAATCGACTACATCTAGATCTTCGCCCAGATAATCAAGAGGTAGAAGTTGCCCGCCTGGAAAAATTAGGGGCAAAAAGAATTGAGATCGGGCAGAGTGATTACGAAGGTACCACTTGGATAGTCATGGCCGACCTTGAAGGTAATGAGTTCTGCGTTCTCTCGGCTCGTAGCCAATAGGCCAATTAATTTTAGGTAAGAACCTACTTTTCTCCACTACCGTAGGCACATGATCTGGTGGCCAAGTGAAACTCCGACTATTCAGTATGGGCAATTCACGTTGCGCCCGTTGTCCGAAGCAGACATCGATGCGATTTATCAATCCTGCCAAGACCCACTAATCCCTAAGTTCACTACCGTTCCTGCCGACTACACAATGGAGTTAGCGCAAGGGTTTGTACGTGAGAAAACGCCACGGCTCTTTGATGAGCACAAAGCAATTCATTGGACCTTAACAATTAATAAAGATGTAAGTCCCGCAGCCTTAAAGGTTGCTGGGGAAACATTTCTGGGGCCGTTTTCAATTCACGGTATCGAAGAACATAACCACATCGGTGAAATTGGCTACTGGTTAAATAAAGATGTGCGCGGTCATGGCTATGGATCAATTGGTTGCCAGATGATCACGAACTACGCATTTGAAACTTTAGGTTTCAGGCGCCTGGCCGGCATAGTTGATAATGACAATGAAGCGTCAAAGAAAGTATTGCTGGGCGCTGGTTATGCGCATGAAGGCTTGATGAAATCAAGAGTCACAAGAGCCGATGGCAGCCAAATTGATATGGACTTATTTGCCGCAACTTCAGATACTTGGGTTAGCCTGTAACCATGGAATCACTTGCAATACTCGTCTTGATAATTCTTGCAATCTCGACATTTAGTGGACCAATCGCTTTATTACTCACTTGGATTCCTGCGCTCAATCGTGAAAGCACGAGTAACCCACTTCGCCTGATTCGTAGAATTTTTGTAACTTTCTTGACGGTATTGGGAAGCTTTGTTTCTTTCAATCTCTTTCTCGTCAGTACAAATCTATTTACAACAGTGATAGCAGCGATCGGATCGATATCCGGATTCTTTGCCGTTAAGCGCGAATACTTTCCAAATGGTTTCGGATTTAAATTTGGTGGCGGCTCAGATCGCCGCAATGGACCAAGCGGACAGCACTAAATTATTTTTGCATCACTAAATAAAGCATGGTGGAGGT
>CAZUWN010000136.1:0-2563 GCA_964624105.1 uncultured Candidatus Planktophila sp.
CCAAATATCGGTCCCTTAAAATTCGAACTTGAAAACCAAAAAGTTTTCTTCTGGGTTGTTATGGCAATGATTCTGTTAACGATCTGGATGATTCGCCGCCTAACAGTGCGTCGCCCTGGTCGCGCATGGGAAGCTATTCGCCAAGATGAAGATGCTGCCGAACTTATGGGCGTGCATACGCTGAAATACAAGATTTGGTCATTCACCTTAGGCGCAGCCGTTGGTGGCGCAGCTGGTGTTCTATACGCATCAAAGAATCTTTACATCGCACCAGAAATGTTTACGCTAAACGTTTCGATTTTGATTCTGGCTTGCGTGGTATTCGGTGGAATTGGAAATATCTGGGGCGTAGTAATTGGCGCGACCATCCTTGGCTACTTGCCTGATCGAATCCGTTTCATCTCTGATGCTCGTCTTCTAGTATTCGGCTTAGTTCTAGTAATTGTTATGAACTTCCGCCCAGATGGCTTATTGCCTCGTAAGAAGCGCGAGAAAGCTATCGTTAAGAAAGAGGCGAACGCATAATGGCTAAAATTGGAAAGACATTATTGAAGCTCGATAACGTCACCATGAAGTTCGGCGGCGTAACTGCGCTAAATGGCGTGAACCTTGAAGTTAAAGAGGGCGAGATCTTGGCGCTTATCGGTCCTAACGGCGCCGGTAAAACAACAGTCTTCAATGTGATCACTGGTGTTTACAAGCAGACCAGTGGCATCGTTGATTTCGATGGCATCTCACTTGGTAATCAAAAGCGTTATCAAGTAACAGCACTCGGCGTTGCTCGTACTTTCCAGAACATTCGCCTCTGGGGCGATATGACGGCGCTTGAAAATGTCATCACCGCAACTGATGTACATAAGAAGAGCGGGCTAGTTGGAGCGCTCTTTGGTTTGCCTCGTGCCCGCCGCGAAGAAACTGAAAACCGCAAACGCGCACATGAAATTTTGGAATTCATCGGTATCGATGAATATTCAGATCGCTTGGCTAAGAACTTGCCATATGGTGTTCAGCGTCGCCTAGAGATTGCTCGCGCACTCGGAACCGCGCCAAAACTACTTCTTCTCGATGAGCCAGCTGCTGGTTTCAACCCAGCTGAAAAAGTAGAACTTGCTGCAACAATTAAAAAGGTCCGCGATGCGGGCTACACCGTTCTACTAATCGAGCACGACATGTCGCTGATCATGGGAATCTCTGATCGCGTTGTTGTTCTAGATTTCGGAACCAAGATTGCCGACGATATTCCATCTGTTGTGCAAAACGATCCACGTGTTATCGAAGCGTATTTAGGAGTACCAGCAGATGCGTCTTGAAATTAAAGATCTGCACGTTCACTACGGCAAGATTGAAGCAATTAAAGGTGTTTCAGTTGTCGTAAATGAAGGCGAAATCGTAACTTTGATCGGTGCTAACGGCGCTGGTAAGACCACGATGCTAAAGACCATCTCTGGTCTGCGCCCAGTTACAACTGGCCAGATCATTTTCGACGGCAAAGATATTTCCAAGGTCCCTGCGCACGAGCGCGTAGATCTAGGTATTTCACAAGCTCCTGAAGGCCGCGGAATTTTCCCAGGCATGACAGTTCTAGAAAATCTTGAGATGGGTAAATTCCACCGCAAGAATCGCAAAGCTGAAATGCAAGAAGATCTCGAAAAGGTTTATCACCTATTCCCACGTTTGAAAGAGCGCGTTAGCCAAGCTGGCGGAACTCTCTCAGGTGGCGAGCAGCAGATGCTTGCAATTGGTCGCGCACTTATGACCCGCCCAAAGGTATTACTACTTGATGAGCCTTCAATGGGTCTTGCGCCACAGATGATTGCAAATATTTTCCGCATCATCACTGAGATCAATAAGACCGGCGTAACCATCTTGTTGGTCGAGCAGAATGCACAGCAAGCGCTACAACGCGCGCACCGTGCCTACATTTTGGAAACTGGAAATATTGTTAAGGAAGCTAAAGCGTCAGATCTACTTAATGATCCAGCAGTACGCGAGGCATACCTCGGTACTGGCGCTCACTAATTAGTTTTTCAATATTTAGTCGCGCTTAGCTAAAATAAAACAGGTAATTCGCGCAGTACAAGTGCGTTCGCCTGCCTCATTAGTTATCACAACGTCATAGCAGCACATGGTCTTGCCAAGTGAAATTGCTGTTGCAACTCCGGTCACAATGCCTTCAGTTGCAGATTTGTGATGAGTGGCATTGATATCAACACCAACGATGCGGCGATCAGCACCGGCATGTAATTGAGTGCCAACTGATCCTAAACTCTCGGCTAAAACAACATTAGCGCCACCATGTAATAAGCCCATTGGTTGGCGATTACCAACAACCGGCATGGTTCCAACTAGTCGCTGCGGTGAAGCCTCAGTGATTTCGATACCCATTTTACTATCGAGTTCGCCACTACCTCGAGCACGGATAGCTGATAAATAATCGAAAGAATCGTTCTGCGTCATAGTCGGTGAGTCTAACGCGATCAACCTAAGATGGGCGCATGACAAAGCGCCTTTTGCTAATTGATGGCCACTCAATGGCTTATCGCGCCTTCTTCGCGCTACCGGC
>CAZUWN010000137.1:0-2553 GCA_964624105.1 uncultured Candidatus Planktophila sp.
TTCGGTAAGGTACGGGTATGGCAAAGAAGTTAGTCGTGCATGCTGGTTTTCACAAGACTGGCACAACTGCTTTGCAATCTGCATTCTTTGCAAATATCAATGAGTTAAATAAATTTGGAATTAGCTATCCCCAAGTTGGCGGAAAAGCCCAACACAAAGCCATTTACTCCTTGATGGGAAAGACTTGGGGTTGGGAAGATCGGGGCGGAGTAACAGCCACTGATAAGAAATGGAAAAGCCTCTTAAAGCAGGTGGGTAAAGCAAAGAAAACGGCTTTGATTAGCTCAGAATTTCTTTGTGAGTTAACCGAAGAACAAATTGCTAAGTTTAAGAAAGATCTAAACGTCGCCGATGCTCATATCTACTTCACGATTAGGCCACTACTGAAGATTATTCCATCGGCATATCAGCAACATTTAAAGATTGGCATTAAGAGCGATTACGAAAAGTGGCTACATTCAATTTTAGATGAACCTGGCGTATCGACGATTACGCCTTCGTTTTGGGTTCGGCACACCCACGCCAAAGTAATCAGTAAATGGATTGCCGAATTTGGAGCAGATCGAGTCACGCTAATTGTGGTTGATGAATCTCAGCCAGAGCTTATGTATGACACGTTTAGCGAGTTACTTGAACTGCCAAGTAAATTTCTAAAAAAGCAAGAGAATCAAGATAGCAATCGCTCACTTTCGCTTAACGAGATCACGCTCCTGAATCGAATTAATCGCAAGTTTCCAAAGCGTCGCAGTTGGCATGACTACGAGACTTTTATCCGAAACGGAGCATTTAAGTATTTAACAAACAAAGTCGTGCCAGCTCAAGATGATTTACGACTACTAACTCCGCAGTGGGCAGTCGATAAAGCAAAAGCGATTTCAGCCGAAAGCGTCGCAGATATCAAGAAGTTAGGTATTCGCATTATTGGCGACCTAGATAGTTTTGCAGATGCCAAGGTACCGCTAGGAGATAACCCAGAGATAGAGATGATTCCGGTAGATCTTGCCGCACAAGCCCTGATTGCGTTAGACCTGCGTGTAGTTCAAACATTCCCAAAAAAGTGGGTCTTGCAAACGCTACTAAAAATGACAAAGCGTGATATCAAAAAATGGATAAAGAAAGTAGTGAAGAAATGATCACGATTCCAGAGACCGATTTAGTAGTACACCCACTTTGTTTAGGAACCAACGTTTTTGGTTGGAGTTCAGCAGAAGCTGAGTCACACCAAGTGCTCGATGCTTATGCCGCACACGGTGGAAATTTCTTAGATACTGCAGATGTTTATTCGCAATGGAAACCAGGTAATCAAGGCGGCGAATCAGAAACGATCATCGGTAAGTGGTTAACTAAGCGCGATCGCAGCAAAATTGTGGTTGCCACAAAAGTTTCAATGCTAAACACTCGCCCAGGGCTATCAGCTAAGAATATTTTGGCTGCTTGCGATGATTCATTACGCCGACTACAGACTGATTACATTGATATTTACTACTCGCATCGCGATGAAACCGAAACCCCGATGGAAGAAACCCTAGGTGCCTACGCTGAGTTAATCGCAGCCGGAAAAGTGCGCTACATAGCGGCTTCACAGCACACCGGAGCACGCTTACAACAAGCGCTAGATATCTCGGCAGCTAACGGCTTACCTTCTTATATCGGTCTGCAAGATCAATACAACTTGATCTATCGCCAACCATTTGAATCAGAGCAACAACCAGTACTTGCTAATAACAATTTAAGCGCAATACCTTTCTATGGTTTAGCACGCGGATTCTTATCTGGAAAATATCGCCCCGGCGTTAAAGTTGAATCAGTTCGCGCTGAAGGTGTTGCTGAGTTCTACAACGATAAGAACTGGGCTGTGCTAGATCGAGTGCGCGAAATTGCACAAGATCACAGCGTGCCAGTTGGTGCTATTTCATTAGCGTGGATCCGCTCAAACCCGCAGGTCAGCACACCCATCGCAAGTGCGCGCACGGTGGAACAACTCGAAGAGATTGTCCAGATTGTCGAGCTAACCGACGCTGAGCTTGCGAGCCTGAATTCCCTTTCGGCCTAACTACTAATAGAGTTTGGCAACGTGAAATTTATAAATAAGCCAAATCACGATCTCACCTATGACGATGTATTCATGGTGCCAAGTGCTTCTGACATATCTAGTCGCATGGAAGTTGATTTAGCTTCTAACGACGGATCCGGAACCACAATTCCAATTGTTGTTGCAAATATGACTGCAATCTCTGGTCGTCGCATGGCCGAAACAATTGCCCGTCGCGGTGGAATTGCAGTAATTCCGCAAGATATTCCGCTTGAGATCGTTAAAGATGTTATTTCTTGGGTTAAATCTCGTCACACCTTCTTTGATACGCCAATCACGCTAAGTCCTAATGAAACAGTGGCCGATGCTGTTGGGTTACTACATAAGCGTGCTCATGGTGCAATTGTTATTGTTGAAGAAAACAAGCCTGTTGGCATCGTTACTGAAGAAGATTGCGCAGGCGTTGATCGCTTTACGCAGCTGCACTCAGTTATGAGCAAGGATTTAATGACTTTGCCAGA
>CAZUWN010000138.1:0-2519 GCA_964624105.1 uncultured Candidatus Planktophila sp.
AATCAGGCTTTGCCATGCGGACATAATCCAAAATTAGACGCAAGAACAAACAGAGTAAAAAGAGTTGAAGTAAATCGGCGATTAAGCCGCCAATGCTAAACATCTAAGAATCAGCTCTGGTTATAAAAGGAGGCTTCTGCAGCAGCGTTTTTATCATCATTGCTGACACTGACATTCTCAGGTGAAAGCAAGAATACTTTTGAAGTAACACGTTCGATGCTTCCGTGCAGTCCAAAAACTAAACCACTTGCAAAGTCAACTAAGCGCTTGCGCTCGGTTTCTTCCATGTCGCTGAGATTCATAATTACTGGATTACCTTGGCGGTACTGCTCACCAATTGTGCGCGCTTCGCTATAGGTACGTGGGTGCAAAGTAATGATGCGATCCATTGGTGAAAGTTCAGGTTGCACAGCTACAGCTACTGGTCGTGACGGAACATTTCGCACTGCTGCGCCACGAGGTTCGCGAACTGAAACCGCTCCGCTGCGCACTGGTTCCTGCGCGACGGCAACTTGATCTAGTTCTGGATCGTCTTTAAGACCTAAGAAGGTCGCTACTTTGCCTACTGAAAATGCCATGTGACAAGGTTACTAGTGGGGTGATCTGGAACCGAGGATTGAACTACCTACCCGAATATGTGTCGCACCGTTCTTGATCGCCGCTTCGAAATCGCCACTCATGCCAGCAGAAAGAAATTTCGAGTTTGGGAATTGGCCCGCAAACCCCTGATTTATCTGGGCCAAATCCGCAAATGCTTTCATCGGTTCTACTCCCAAAGGTGCAACTGCCATCAACCCTAAAAGCTCTAGGTTGTTACTCTCATTTACTAGGTCAGCCAATTGAGCCAAATCAGCCGGGCTGGCTCCCCCACGACCCAGTTGTCCATCCAGCGAAACTTGCAAAAAAACCTGATGTTTACGCGCACTTTGGGCGAATTTTAGGATTTCTTTCTCACTAGAAATTGAATGAATTACATCAGCCCACTCGCAGATCGATTTTATTTTATTGCTTTGAATCTGACCTTGAAAGTGCCAGGTAGCAGGAATCGTTTGAGCTTTTGGGCCAGCCTCTTGATCTCTATTCTCGCCAAAATTCAATTCGCCTAAATCGCGCAGAATTTCGATATCAGAAATTGGAAAGGTCTTAGTAACCACAATTAATTGAATCTCATTCGGATCTCTATTTACTGAGTTGGCAGCGCTCTGAATCCGCTCTTTAACTTCTTGCAAATTCTGAGCTATTTCATCTTTGCGGGTACTCATAATTTAATCACTCCAGCTTGGCGACCAGTAACCTTATTGCGGCGGAAAGAGAAGTAACTGTCATCTTCGAGAGTGCACCCTGCGGAAATCACAACTGGCACATCGACTACTGCAAGCGCCGCGACCAGGGCTTTAGGCAAATCTAACGCAGGTGTTCCAATTCTAGTTTTGCTGCTAGCCAACGGGTGTATTGCACTTACTTGATCATGTAATTCCTGTGGAACTTCATAACAATTTCCACAAATCGCCGGTCCAATGGAACCCGAAATTTGTATTGCACCCAGTTCGCGCATCTGGGCGACAGTCTTTAGCGCAATTGAATTCATCAGCCCAGCTCTACCAACATGTACTGCGGCAACTAATTCTTCGCTACGCAACAGAAGCGGAATGCAATCCGCCACCATGACCAC
Source organism: uncultured Candidatus Planktophila sp. (assembly GCA_964624105.1). GTDB lineage: Bacteria > Actinomycetota > Actinomycetes > Nanopelagicales > Nanopelagicaceae > Planktophila. The sequence continues at coordinate 1,673 of CAZUWN010000138.1, forward strand.
CAAAGCTAAATCTGGGTTGCCGGTAATTAGCGCATCAGCGACTGGAACATCAGCCGGCACTTCATCGACTACGACAACTCTGTCACCGTGAACTTGTGACATAACTACGAAATCACCTACTTGCTCACGCAACTTCGCTCGATTTTGTTCGACATCTGCAAGGTCATCACCGACATGACTGGCTAAGTTCCAGGAAGAGTAATCGCCATGGCTAAAACCACCATGGCGATTAGTGAAGAAGCTATTCATCGCTACTTCATAAAGTCAGGTACATCAATGTCATCTTCAGAGACCAGCTCTTCAAACTTTACGCGTGGGCGCAATGGCCGATCGCCATCAAGATCAAGTGCAACCGAGATTGGGTCATTGGTTGGAAGCGGATCGGCGTTACCTGAAAGGGCAGCTGCATTTATTACTGGCACCGACACCTTCTTGGGTTCTCCGCCAGAGAAACCAGCTGCAATCACAGTAATACGCACTTCATCGCCTAGTGCGTCATCAATTGTGGTTCCGAAAATAATGCGTGCATCTGGATGTGCTGATGCTTGTACAAGTTCGCAAGCTTCATTAATTTCAAAGAGACCTAAGTCTGATCCGCCGGCAACTGATAGCAGTACGCCCATTGCGCCGTCTATTGATGCTTCAAGAAGTGGACTTGAAATCGCAAGTTCAGCTGCACGGCGAGCACGATCTTCGCCACGGGCGGAACCGATTCCCATGAGCGCTGAACCAGCATCAGTCATAACAGTTTTAACATCAGCAAAGTCCAGGTTAATTAAACCTGGCTGCGTAATGATTTCTGTGATTCCCTGAACGCCAGAAAGTAATACTTGATCAGCAGATCTAA
>CAZUWN010000139.1:0-2499 GCA_964624105.1 uncultured Candidatus Planktophila sp.
GGGCTTGAAAGCAAGATAAACCGGGCGCCCGCTTTGAATTGAGCTTCGATTGCCGCGAGATCAAGTCGCCAAACATCGCCTTCGTGAATCAGCGGTGCATCAACTGTTGTTAAATGTAATTCGTCTAGCCACATATAGAAGCTGTGATAGACCGGTGAATTAATAATTACTTTATCGCCAGGCTTGCTTAACGCGCGAATAACTTCAACTACGCCAACTCCAACGTCAGTTGTCATGCGAATCTGCGCTGCATCTGGTGTCCAGCCCCAGTGGCGTTGTGCAAAGCCAACAAAAGCTTCAGGAACTTCAGGGATTGGTCCCAAATAACCAAGATCAGATTTAGCAATCATCTCGGCAAGTACTGCGCGAACTCCAGGATCAACTTCGAAATCCATTTCAGCAACATGCAGTGGCAAAACATCAGCCGGATAGCGCAACCACTTTGAACTATGTAGTTTTCTAAGTTCTGCTAAATCGCGCACAACAATTCCGATCTCTTAATTAGTCCCTGCGTGATGCTACCTCGGCTGGGTCAGCAGGTGTGAATGTGTTTCCGACTGGACCTTCGCGTAGAACCACCATTAAACAACCCTCTTTGCTGTACATAGGGCCATGCTCAGTGTCATCGCCACCTGGATGAGATAAATAGGCACCCCGCTTCATCGTGCCGAAGGAAGAAATAATGCTTCCTTGAACGATCAAAATCTCTTCGCTAAAGGTATGCCACTCATAAAAAGGGGAATCCCATTCCGGCAATATGCCTAATATTCCTGAGCCATACTCACCATGATCATGAAAAGCTTTGCGAGCAGCTCCGCCTGGGAAATCAGAAACAATCGGTGAGCGCCAAACTAAATCTTGCGTATATTTAATGACAATCTCATTATTTTTCGCAGTTGCCGAAGTAACTACATAATCACCATCGTAGGAAATAAATACTCTTGCTTTACCTGTTGATGAAACAGCGGGTACTTGACTGCCTGCAGGAATTTCAATGTAGGTGCGTTCTTTATTTTCTTTGCCGTCCAGAGTGATACTTCCTTCAAAGACAAAAGCACGAATCATCACCGGTGCTTCGTGCGTCAAAATAGTTGTGCTGCCATCTAATTCGAGCATTATTGAGCGACCTGGTGCGACTACCGGCGAATTACGTCCTTCGTTCTTGGTCGTTCCGTTTGCAAACTCGCGGAATTTATAAGTGCCATATTCATTGCTACAACTTTGTACTTCTTGTTCATCGATATTTATGAAATCTACCCATGGTCGTGACATTTATGGCCTCCAGATATCGGTGCGATCTTTAGCCCAAGTGGCTAAGTGCCACTCGGAAATCTTTGGTGCGCCAGCAACTAATTTCGCTTTATCAGCGCTAAGTAATAACTTGGTTAGCTGTTCGCGCGAACGAGCTCGTAATAACGCGCGATGTGCAATTGCTAAATACTCAGGATCAATTTCTTTATTAGTAAATTCAATTGCATTGGTGTTCTTAGCCTCAAACCATGGCCAGAAGAATTGACTAGCGCGAACTACTTGCCAGGCTCTCGTTAAATAATTACCGAAGCGATCAGGAGTTAAATCAGGTTGTGCTGCCTGCCAGTTATCGCCATCGACTGGAATATGAGCATTCGTTGCACAGACGCACTCTGCCCCAATTGTTTTAGCTACAGCCAGTGCCAGTAGCGCTGATATCTGATCACCTGAAACACAATTAATTTTCGCTGCACCGAGATTAGCAAGAGTCGTCTTTATGACATCTGCCCAGTCAGCAAGTGATGCTTTATCGCTGATATCTCCTGATAATCCGTGTCCAGGTAGATCAATTAGTAGTGATCCAGAATCTTCCAACATTTCAATTGATTCGCCTACGTTATGGAGTACCAACTTTGTCGCCTTTAAGTTTCCACTCCACTGGATTTCGCCAACAAAATGCGCGGTTTCAACTGGAACAAAGCCGCGATCCGCATCCGCCGCAAATGTTTCATAGCTAGGGCCTGGGTGTTTCTTAAGGAAATCTCCGAATAAATCCTCAAGTGCTACTGGGTTTTCAGCGCTGCCGGTAATCCAACCAGCTGGCATTGCAGGCAAGCGATCAAGGTGAATCAAAAGCGGGTCGCCTTGGTAGGTAGCGATTAGTACTGGGTTATGTTTTTCAGTAGCTGCCGGAATATCACTTGGCGCAGATAACACAGCGCGATATCCGTGTTGGTAGTTATCGCCAGCATCAAGTAGTTCCATAACTTGTGCGTGCACGCGAGCAACATCATTATGTGCATTGCGCATACGAGTTGAACTTTCAGTCTTAAACCACGGAAAGAACCAACTCTGCTCAAGAATGCGAGACCAAACCCAAGTTAAATGTTCGCCGTATCCAGTTGGTTTAAACGAAGGCAAGTAACCGCTGGCAAAAAGTGCCATCTCGGCATCTGTCCAGATCGGATAACCACCACACGCAAGTGCAGTGAAGCGCCCTGGATTGCGCACATGGGCGTTCAGTGCAAT
>CAZUWN010000140.1:0-2466 GCA_964624105.1 uncultured Candidatus Planktophila sp.
TAAGCAATTCAATAATTCGATTAGCGCTCTCAACATCTTGGGCAGCAAGTGGTTCATCTAGTAACAACACTGGTGCATCAACTGCAATTGCTAATGCGATAGCAACACGTTGTCTTTCACCACCTGATAATTGGGTAACTTTTCGATCAGCTAAATCACCGATTGCTAGCTTTGTAATTGCGGAGCTCTCACTGCTAAGAGTTGAACCAGCAGTGCGCGCCATGGCCAATACCTCTTGAACTGTGAAAGCTAAATTAAATACTGGTTGTTGCAGAACCACACTGCGCAATTTGGCTAATTCGGCAATCTGGTAACTAGCTAGATCTTTTTCAATTAATTTAATGGCGCCACTAGTTAATGGCAGATCGCCAGCAATGGCCGCGAGCAAAGTGCTCTTGCCGCAACCGTTGGGTCCGATAATTGCCGTGATGGTGCCGGTTTTGAATTCGGCGCTAAAGTCTTTAATGACGGGCTTTGCGCCACGAGCGACTGAGATTGAATTTATTGAAATCATGACTGGCCCCAACTGCTTTGGCGGCTGCGCACCAAGATCGCCAGAATCGGAGCACCGATTAGGGCGGTAAAGAGCCCAACATTTAACTCATTCGGGGCTGCAATAGTGCGGGCCAAAGTATCTGCGATTAACAAAATTGTTGCCCCTAGCAGCGCACTTTGCAGAATAAGTGGCCGATGTTTTGGGCCACCAATTAACCGGGCAATATGCGGGGCAGCTAAACCTAAGAACGAGATCGTGCCGACGGTGCTAACTGCAGCGCCAATTAATATCGCCAACGCAATCAGGGCAATTCGGCGAACTTTCCGCGGATCAATACCAAGATGCCGCGCAGTTGAATCGCCCAGAGAAAGTAAATCTAACTTTGGCGCAACAAAGATTGCGATCACGATTCCGACAACGGTAAAAATAAATAGTGGAATCAAGTCGCTCGAATTTGTTAAGGCCAGTGAACCAAAACTCCAGAACGAAATTGATCTGGCATCTGACCGCGCGATTGCTGTGGTTAAAAGTCCAACTACCGCTGAGATCGTGGCTGATAGCGAAAGCCCAATGATTACTAAATTAAGCGGTGACACGTTTCGATCAAGGGTTGCAAAGCGCAACGTTAAAAGAGTTGCTAGTAACGCACCGATTGCCGCAATTGCCATGGCACCAACTGAGCCAATCACCACAACATTTGCCAGCACGCCAATTACAACGGCGAGGGCGGCACCTGCTGAAGTTCCCAAGATCGCAGGTTCAGCTAACGGGTTATTGGTAGCGCCTTGTGCAAGTGCGCCAGCAACACCAAGGGCAGCGCCCACGATTAACGCCGTAACAATGCGCGGGACGCGAATCTGCCAAAGTATTTCGGCCGCACTGGTATTAGCACCTGGGTGCAACAAAGCCGATAACAAACCATCTATCTGGGTAGCCCCGACGCTTAACGAAACGGCGACCATGGCGAATAGAAATACCAGATTAAGCGTCAGGAAAACACTGCGGTTACGCATTAGCTATCACTCCAAAGGCAGCGGCTAATTCGCTAATCAGAGATGGGGTTCGGGGGCCAAAACTCAAAAGTAGTGAGTCATCAACTGCCACAACCTGGCGATTCTTGCCGGCCCCAGTCTGCGCGATACCTGGTAATTCAACTAGCCCGGATACTCCCCCAACAGATTCGAGGCCAGCAATCATGACCAAAATTAAATCTGGATTTAATTGCGCCATAGTTTCAGCTGTTAGCGGCGTGAAAGGTTTATCAAGCTGCTGGGCTCCGATATCAATCGCACCCGTGGCATTGATTAGATAGTCAGCCCCTGAACCTTGCCCACCAACTAAGTAGATCGAACTCGTTCCTCTTAAGTAAAGAAAAGCAACTTTAAGTCTCTTATCAGCAGGGTTGGCCGCTACTTGATTGCCGTTAACAGATTCCAAGAGAACGCTTTTTAATAGGGCTGCGCTCTGCGGGGCACCTAGAACAGCGCCGATCTGCTCAACTTTTATAACTAAATCAGCCAAGTTCCAGCTTTGCGAAATCTTAACTATTCGAATTCCGGCACTTTCTAACTTAGTGATTGCACTGCTTGGCCCAGTTGCATCATCAACAATTACTAAGGTTGGCTGCAGGGCGATAATGGTTTCGGGAATTACTTGATGGCCCGAGGTAACGACCGGAACATCTTTTAACTCTGGCGTGCTGCTAGCAATATCGCGGCCAACTAAATTATCTAGATATCCCATAGCAGCAATTAATTCAGCTGCCCCATTTGCCAGAGCAACAATTCGCACATCAGCTAAATTCTCAACTGGTGTAATTGAAATACTGGTTACATCGCTTTGAGTAATTACGGTTTGTGAATTAACCGGACTCTGGGCACATGCTGTGAGCAATAAAATCGGCATCAGTGTGAGCGCCATTACTTTTAAAGTTGGCATCCGACGCATTTACATATTCTGTCAAAAATTCA
>CAZUWN010000141.1:0-2464 GCA_964624105.1 uncultured Candidatus Planktophila sp.
TTATTCAGTTACCTCCGATACTTTCATCGGCAAGGTTTATAAGGACTTTGGCCTGGTTAATATCGCAGATAAAGCAGCTGGCGCTGATTCTTATGGCTATCCGCAGCTTTCGGCTGAATATCTCTTAAAAGCCGACCCAGATGTTATTTTCTTGGCCGATGCCGAATATGGCGAAAGTGCAGCTACCGTGAAGGCACGTGCTGGTTGGTCTGGCATTACAGCTGTTACCAAGAAGAATGTATTTGCGCTACCAAATGACATTCCCTCTAGATGGGGGCCACGACTTGTTGATTTCTATCGCTATGTTGCTGCCTGTCTTACAAAGGTGAAGAAGTAAGTAGATGAAGCAGAATCAGATCGATCGTGTGTGGCGTTGGCAGATTACTGCCAGCGCTGCCGCGGCGTTACTGATTGCTTGCTTACTTGGCGTGGGCTTTGGGCCAGTTAATTTAGATTTCGGATCAATCATTAGAACTTTATTGGGGCTACCTAACGGCCTTGAAAATGAAGACCGCACCCTGTTACTTGAGTTGCGATTGCCGCGAGTTGTCCTAGGTGCTCTGGTTGGCGCAGCCCTTGCAACAAGTGGTGCGGTTTATCAAAGTGTTTTTAGAAACCCACTAGCTGATCCGTATTTACTTGGCGTTGCATCAGGCGCCGGCCTCGGTGCCACGATTGCAATTACCAACGGCGGTGGCGACCTACATGCCTTGCTGCCAATCTTTGCATTCCTTGGAGGAGTACTTGCTGTAGCTGCAACTTTCTTAGTGGCAGGCAGGTTATTTGCCGATCCCAGCACTTTGTTATTGGCAGGTATTGCAGTTGGCTCTTTTGCAACAGCGTTTCAAACTTATTTGCAACAACGCAATAGTGCAGCTTTGCGTCCGGTCTATTCCTGGATTCTGGGCGAGCTAACAGTTGCCAATTGGGATGTAGTTAAGTGGGCTGGCTTTTATATTCTGATCGCTCTTGCTGTGTTAATCCGTATTTCCAAAGTCCTGGATGCGCTGATGCTAAGTGATGAAGAGGCCTATTCCTTGGGGGTTTCACCGCAGAAAATCCGCATGATTGCTGTTGCGGCAGCGACTTTAGCTACCGCCACAGCAGTATCTGCCAGTGGTCTAATCGGCTTCGTGGGAATCGTGGTTCCGCACTTAGTTCGAGGGCTAACCAAGCGGGCTACAAATCGTTCGCTACTTTCAATTGCATTTGTGGGCGCTGCGTTTCTAGTAATCGCCGATCTAGGTGCACGCACATTGCTATCACCAGCTGAGTTGCCAATCGGTGTCATCACCGCATTTGTTGGTGCGCCATTCTTCTTATTCGTTCTACGAGCTCGCAATCGAGGTAGCCAGTGATTAATATCGAAAATCTCATCGTACGGTTTGATAACGCTGAAGTTTTGCAATCAATTAATTTAGATATTCCAGAAGGAACCTGGAGCTGTTTAGTTGGCCCCAATGGCGCTGGCAAGACAACGCTGTTGCGCACGATGCTTGGCATGCAACCGTATTCAGGTTCGATTAAATATAACGATCGTGAAATTGCTAAGAACAAATCACTAAACATCGCATTCGTTCCGCAACGTCCATCAATTCCAGCAGCTATGAGTGTTGCTGAATATGTGATGTTAGGACGAGCAAAGCTAGATGGCTGGGGCAAGGAATCAGCGCATAGCCGCAATATTGTGCATGAGATGTTAGAGGCAACTCAGCTATTAGGAATGCAAAGCCAATTAGTAAATACGCTTTCAGGCGGTGAAATGCAGCGAGTACTAATTGCTCGCGCGCTAGTACAAGAACCCGAAGTTATGTTGCTAGATGAACCCACCAGCGCTTTAGATTTGCATCATCAGATATCAGTTTTAAATAAAGTCGAAGAAATTAAAGCAACCGGGGTAACAATTATTTCGACTATGCATGACATCACGCTCGGTGCCATGTATGCCGAGCGAATCATCATTATGCAAAGCGGGCGAGTACTCCTAGATGGTGAATCGCAGTCGGTAATTCACTCACCCGAGCTGCGCAGCGCATTTGATGACCGCATCAGCGTTCACCTGCTCGATAACGGCCGGCCAGTGATCATTGCCGCTAAGCGTGAGAGCGGGTTAGGTAATGGGGTTATTTAGTACTTAAGCCAGTTAATTTAGGGGTTAGAGATAGAAATTCTCGCCCATCTAAGTAACCCTAGGCTCATGAGCGAGCCCGATTCAAGCGTCACCCTCTCTCGAATCTTGCCGCCTGAATTGCCGGCTAATTTCTTATCGAGACGACACCTGTTCAAACTTATCGATGATCGGGCCCCTGGATACACGATGGTGGTCGCACCAGCTGGATATGGAAAGACTTCGTTAATTGCCGAATGGGCGGCACAAAGTAATAAAAAAGTTGTTTGGTACACAATGTCAGAAACCGATAGCTTTGTCGGGATCTCTACCTTTCTAATTAGCGCAATCCGTCAA
>CAZUWN010000142.1:0-2433 GCA_964624105.1 uncultured Candidatus Planktophila sp.
GTTAGTTTTGCAATCTTGCTTTTTATTCCTGTAAACACATTGCCTAACCTATTGCATACGCTTGCAATAAACCTACTTACTTACGCTTGTGGCTTTGCCTTACGGCTTTCGAGAACTTGATCGATTAGACCGTATTCAACAGCTTCAGCAGCGGTAAGAATCTTGTCACGTTCAACATCGGCTGTTACTTCAGCAACAGTTTTATTTGAGTGACGAGAAATTAACTCTTCTTGCATTAAGCGAATACGCATGATTTCAGCAGCCTGAATTTCAATATCAGATGCTTGTGCGTAATCACCTTGCGCGAATGGCTGGTGAATCAAGATACGTGAGTGCTCAAGTGCATAACGCTTGCCTTTAGCACCAGCAGCCAAAATAACGGCAGCAGCTGAAGATGCTTGACCTAAACAGATTGTCATTACATCTGGGCGAACGAATTGCATGGTGTCATAAATAGCAGTTAGCGCTGTGAATGAACCACCAGGTGAGTTGATGTAAATCATGATGTCGCGATCAGGATCCATTGATTCAAGAGTTAGCAACTGCGCCATTACATCGTTTGCAACAGTGTCATCGATTGGTTGACCCAAGAAAATGATGCGCTCTTCGAATAACTTGGTATAAGGATCTAGGCGCTTGTAACCATAAGCGGTCTTTTCTTCGATAGTTGGAAGAACGTAGCGGCTAGTAATTTCATTTACTCGATTGATGTTCATGCTGTTCCTCCACTACCTGAAACTTGACCAGCTGATCGAACTACCTGATCAACAAAGCCATATTCCTTTGCTTCATCTGCGGTAAACCAATTGTCGCGATCAGAGTCGATCGTGATCTGCTCAACGCTTTGACCAGTGTGCTTAGCAATGATTTCAGCCATGATCTTTTTCGTTGCAGCCATCTGTTCAGCTTGAATACGAATATCTGTTGCAGTACCGCCGATGCCACCAAGTGGTTGGTGCATCAAGATGCGTGAGTGTGGCAACGCGTAACGCTTGCCAGGTGCACCTGCAGTTAACAAGAACTGACCCATAGAGGCCGCAATACCCATGCCGACTGTTGCAATGTCATTCTTTACATATTGCATAGTGTCGTAGATCGCCATACCGGCAGTTACTGAACCACCAGGTGAGTTGATGTATAGGTAAATATCTTTTTCTGCATCTTCGGCAGCAAGTAATAAAATCTGCGCACAAATTGCATTAGCCATCTCGTCGCGAACTTCGCCGGTTAAGAAAATAATGCGTTCGCGTAGTAAGCGTGCATAAACCTGATCGTCTAGCGCACCTGGACTTGCGTGCGAAGAACGAGCGGTTATCTCGCTAGTTTGCGGGTTTTGTAAATCCACTGACAGCCTCCTGTTTATTGCGTGTATTGACCTTAACAATTTACGGCGCGAAATGCTTCCCTAATTCGGACAAATCATGCGTAGATCGGCCGTGTTCGCTTACAGCAGAGCGATTATTCAGCGGCCTCTTCGGAAATCGCTTCGCCAGCCTGCGGACGAAGTGCTTCGAGATCGATAGTGGCACCTGATGCATCCTTGATTGTGATGCGACCCAATACGCCGGCAAGTGCCTTCGAGCGAGCAACTTCAGCTACCAATGTGGCGATCTGACCTTGCTTCTGAAGTTCCTGAGCGAATTGCTCTGGTGCCATTCCGTAACGCTGTGATTGGCGAACTAAATATTCAGTTAGTTCCATCTCGTTAACTTCTACTGATTCAGCCTTAACGATTGAATCAAGTAAGAAATCAGACTTTATTGAGGTGCGAACTTCTAGATCAACTTCTGCGCGATGTGCTGCGTCCTCTAGACGACCTTCTGGCTCAAGATGAGCATTTACTTCATCTTCAACTAACTTATCTGGAACTGGAATATCAAGATCAGTAATTAACTTCTCAAGAAGTAGATCGCGTGCTTGAGCACCTTGTTCCATCTTCTTTAAGCGCTCAAGGCGAGTTGCGGTATCTGCCTTTAGCTCAGCCAAAGTATCGAACTCGCTAGCAAGCTTTGCGAAAGCATCATCGATCTCAGGAAGGATGCGCTCTTTAACAACCTTAACTGCAACATCAACATCGCCAGTTTCGCCATCGGCTTGACCAACTAGTTGAGTATTAAATGTCTTGGTATCGCCAGCAACTAAGCCAACGAGTGTGGCATCAAGGCCATCGATCATGCGGTTTGAACCAACTTCGTAAGAAATATCAGAAGCTTTTCCGCCATCAATTTCTTCGCCATTAATCTTTGCCATCAAATCAATTGTTACAAAGTCGCCATCTTTAGCTGCACGCTCAACTGTTGTAAGTGTGCCGAAACGCTTTGCTAGTTCATCAATCTGCTCTTGAATATCTGAATCAGTAACAACTGCATCAGGAACTTCAATTGTAATCTTTGAGAAATCAGGAAGTGTTACTTCAGGGCGCACATCTACTTC
>CAZUWN010000143.1:0-2390 GCA_964624105.1 uncultured Candidatus Planktophila sp.
ATAGTTAACGCAGCGCGAGTGATTAGCTCAGCATTATTTGGATAATCAACTTGTATCAAAGTTAAACCTTCGGCCGGGAAAACCATTGAGTCAGAAATGCGTTCGCGGTTAGCTAACATTTCAGCGATCCAGCTTGGTTCAAAGCGCCCCTCGGCAACACAAACTGCCGAGCCAACTAGGTTGCGCACCATTGAATAACAAAATGCATCGGCTACAACTTGGGCTACCAATAAGCCATCAGCTTTGCGTTCCCATTGGAATTTCTCAAGCGTGCGAATAGTTGTGGCGCCTTCGCGGAATTTACAGAAAGCGGCAAAATCATGTTCACCTAATAGCAATGAACTAGCTTCATTTAAGCGAGCCAGATCTAGCGGCCGATACCAACTGGCTCGGTCGTAGCGATCTAGCGGGTTGATTGCTTTATTTGCATCAACAATTTGATATTGGTAATGACGGCGAAGTGCTGAGAAGCGGGCATGGAAACCTTCTGGGGCCGCTTCGATTTCTAAAACTCTCAGATCAATATCAAGTAAGCGATTCAAGCGGTATGCCAGATCAGATAGATCGGTACTTTCCGGGACATCAATATGAATTATTTGCGCTGTGGCATGAACGCCGGCATCGGTGCGACCAGCAACGATACTTTCGCATTGATGGCGAACAATGGTTGCAAATGCTTTTTCAAATTCTTCTTGCACGGTGCGACGATCTGGTTGTTTTGCCCAGCCCGAGAAATTTGTGCCGTCGTAAGCAAGTTTGATTTTTAAACGAAGAAACCCACCCTCAGGAAAGAGAGTGGGTTCCGACATTTGAGTAAGTGACTAAGTTTTTAAAAGCTTAGTTATCTTTCTCAGTTAATACTTCGATGACTGCCATAGGCGCATTGTCACCCTTACGTGGACCGATCTTGGTGATACGTGTGTAGCCACCGTTGCGGGTAGCAAAACGTGGACCAATTTCAGTGAAGAGATGATGTACAACGCCCTTGTTAGCAATTGTTGCTAGAACGCGACGACGAGCATCGAGGTCACCCTTCTTTGCAAAAGTAATTAGCTTCTCGGCCAATGGACGAAGACGCTTTGCCTTTGCTTCAGTTGTAGTGATCTTGCCGTGCTCAAATAGTTGCTCTGCAAGAGTTCCTAGAATATGGCGCTCGTGTGATGGGCCACTGCCCAGGCGAGGACCTTTAGTTGGTTTTGGCATTTTATCTCCTAGGCCTGATCTGCTTCAACGAAATCATCGTCAACAGCTGCGTTGTAGTTCTGGTGCTTAGTTGGATCGAAACCAGCTGGGCTGTCCTTAAGTGACATTCCCATTGAGACCAGCTTTGCCTTGACCTCATCGATGGACTTTGAACCAAAGTTACGGATATCTAGTAGATCAGCTTCTGAGCGATTTACTAGTTCACCAACTGTGTGAATGCCTTCGCGCTTCAAGCAGTTGTATGAGCGAACTGTTAGATCTAGATCTTCGATTGGAAGTGCTAAGTCAGCGGCAAGAGCTGCATCCATAACAGATGGCCCCATTTCGATTCCTTCAGCATCTAGATTTAATTCGCGTGCAAGACCGAATAGCTCAACCAAAGTCTTACCAGCTGATGCAACTGCATCGCGTGGCTTCATTGATGGCTTAGCTTCAACATCGATAACTAAACGATCGAAGTCGGTGCGCTGCTCAACACGAGTAGCTTCAACTTTGTAAGTAACTTTCAAAACAGGTGAGTAGATGGAGTCAACCGGAATACGGCCAATCTCTGCTCCAGCTTGCTTGTTCTGAACTGCAGTTACATAACCGCGACCGCGCTCGACAGTAAGTTCGATTTCGAGGTTCGCTTTATCGTTAAGTGTTGCAATGTGTAGCTCTGGGTTATGAACTTCAACGCCAGTTGGAACTGCAATGTCGGCGCCAGTTACGGGACCAGCACCAGTCTTGCGGATGTATAGAACGCTTGGCTCATCGTTATCTGATGAAAGAACAAGATTCTTAATGTTAAGAACGATATCTGTGAGATCTTCCTTAACGCCTTCAAGAGTGGTGAACTCATGTAGGGCGCCGGCAACGCGAATGCTGGTAACTGCTGCACCTGGAATAGATGAAAGCAGAGTACGACGCATGCTGTTGCCTAGGGTGTAACCGAAACCTGGCTCTAGCGGTTCAATGATGAACCGTGAGCGATGCTCAGAAACTACTTCTTCACTGAGGGTGGGACGTTGTGCAATTAGCACTGTTGCTCCTCTTTCTCTTGGTAATCCACTATTTGATCACCGGGTCGGTTATTACTTGGAATAAAGTTCGACGATTAACTGTTCTTCAACTTGGGTGTCGATAATTGAACGAGCTGGTGTGGAGTGAACGATGATGCGCATCTGCGAACCAACAACTTCCATCCA
>CAZUWN010000144.1:0-2370 GCA_964624105.1 uncultured Candidatus Planktophila sp.
TATGAAAACGTGGAGCGTCATCGTTTTATCTGGTGGCACGAACAAACGTTTTGGTTCTGATAAATCACAAGCGCTTTTAAAGGGCGTAACACTTCTAGATCACGTCCTTAGTTTTATTCCTGCAGGCATTAAAACTGTGATTGTTGGCAAAGATGTTTTTGAACAGCCACCATTGGGCGGGCCAGTTGCAGGTATTGCACGCGGAGTGCAAGAAGTAGATACCGAATACGTCGCAATTGCAGCAGTTGATATGCCTTACGGCTCATCTTTGTTTCCACAATTACTTGAAGCAATTACCGACGATGCTGCAATGCCAGTTGATTCACAAGGATTTAAACAACCGCTCTGTGGAATATATCGACGTCAAGCACTGCTTGCGGCTCTGGCAAAACTAGGTGATGTTCATGGTCAATCTATGCGTGCACTCTGTGATTTATTGGTCATTGATGAAGTAAAAGTGGATGCCGGCGCGCTAGTTGATATTGATACTCCCGAGGATTTAATCAATGCTCACGAGTTAAACTAAATCATGCTCGAATTCCTGCTTATTGCAGCCGTTGGCTTGCTAGTTGGAGTAATCAACGGAATGGCCGGGGGAGCATCAGTTATTTCATATCCAGTGCTGCTTGCCACAGGAATCTCACCTGTGAGTGCGGCAATGACAAATTCAATAGGTGTGACACCAGCTAACTTCTTCGCACTTATTTCTATCCGGCATAGAATAAAAGAGCTTGCTCGTGAATATGCCCAGCTAATTTGGATCTCAATCGCTGCAACAATTCTTGGAGCGGTGGCCTTGATAAATGTGCCACCAGAGGTCTTCGAAAAAATAGTGCCGTTCTTACTTCTCTTTGCAACGTTAAGCTTATTAATCAAGGTCAAACCACGAGTTGACCCACACCTTCAGGTAAAGGAGAACATTGGAATCGCCGCTAGCGGTTTCTATTGTGGCTATTTTGGCCCTGGCCAGGGTGTCATGGTCATTGCAGTCCTTGCGCGGGATGCTCGCCGCAAAACTTCGGATCTAAATCAGGCCAAGAATTTAATTGTTGGATGCACCAGCATTGTTTCAAATGTTCTGTACATCTTTAGTGGATTAGTTCATTGGCCATTCGTGCTCGCACTATTGGCGGGCTCAACAGTGGGCGGAACCTTGGGGGGCAGGTGGGCATCTCGGATGAGCCCGAATTTCTATAAGGCACTTGTCTTGATCACCGGCCTTGGCGCCAGCGCCTGGCTCTTCGTGAAATACCTGCTCTAGGAGGCTATTCAATCGTATACAACTGATATACGATCCCTTCCATGAGCAGCATTGCCTCCCAGGAGATCCTCACACGAGGACCTGAAAGTACTTCATTGGCTGAAGAGGCCTACGCAGTTATTCGCTCAAAAATTATTACTCTGGAATTAGAACCAGGTTCACTTATTTCTGAAGCCACATTGATGGCGAAATTAAAGTTTGGCCGCACACCTATTCGTGAAGCACTACGCATTTTAGCTAATGAAAAACTGGTGGAAGTATTTCCACGTCGCGGAATGTTTGTCTCCAACGTTGATGTTGAAAACTTAGCGGCAGTCTCTGAAGTTCGCGCTGTACTTGAAATCAAGGCTGCCGAGTTAGCTGCCCTTCGTTCAACGAAGTCAGATCGCGTAATCACTCTTGAATTGATAAAAGAAATTGATGCCATCAAGGGCAAACCACAGATGCGCACACTTATTCAACTCGACCAGAGAATTCACCACCATATATATGAATGCACCCACAACGAATTTTTAGCATCCTCACTTGATAATTACTACGCCCACGCTCTTCGCATCTGGTTTTTGGCACTGGATCAAGTAGAAGAGCTATCAGATGCAATTATCGAGCACCGCGCTCTGCTTGAAGCGATTGCGGCCAATGATGGCAAAGCAGCAGCCAAAGCTATGCGCGATCACGTCGAAGGTTTCGAAACAACAATTCGAAAAAATCTCTAACCACCACCAACCACCACAAGAAAAGAACGAGGAAAAAAAGAATGAGCAAGTTACCTAGTAAAGCAAAGTGCGTCGTTATTGGCGCAGGTATCGTCGGCAACGGCATGGTCTATCACCTTGCAAAGCTTGGATGGAAAGACATCGTCCAGATTGATAAAGGACCGCTGCCAAACCCTGGTGGTTCAACTGGTCACGCATCAAACTTTATTTTCCCAGTTGATCACTCAAAGGAAATGACTGCGATTACAGCAGAGAGCATGCGTCAATACAAAGAGTTTGGAACATTTACTGAATCAGGTGGCATTGAGGTAGCGCGTACTCCAGAGCGCATGCAAGAGCTTGCTCGTCGCATTACTTCTGCAAAATCATGGGGCGTCGATGGTGGTCGAATTA
>CAZUWN010000145.1:0-2296 GCA_964624105.1 uncultured Candidatus Planktophila sp.
ATTCACGAGCGCAATCAGTAGCAGTTAGACTGCACTTCTTATGAGCGAGCAGACTCCAATAATCGGTGATGACCTTCCCGAGCAACTACGGATCAGACGCGAGAAGCGGGCTGACTTAATTGCCCAGGGCATCGAGCCATATCCAGTTGCCGTAGCTCGCACGAAAACATTGGGCGAAGTTCGCACTAAATACCAAGGGCTTGAGACCGACACCGCAACAGGTGATATCGAGAGCTTGACCGGCCGCATTATCTTTAAGCGCGATACTGGAAAATTGTGTTTTGCCACTTTGCGCGAAGGCGATGGCACTGAACTACAAGCAATGTTCTCACTCGACAAAGTCGGCGAAGATTCAATTACGGCCTGGAAATCTCAAGTCGATCTGGGCGACATTGTTAGCGTGACTGGCGAAATCATTACTTCAAAGCGCGGCGAACTTTCGATCTTGGCTAACTCGTGGCAACTTGCTTCAAAATCATTGCGCCCGCTACCTAATGAACATAATCCGCTCTCTGAGGAAACTCGAGTTCGTATGCGTTACGTAGATTTAATTGTGCGCCCAGAAGCACGAGTGACTGCCCGCATGCGACCTACGGTTATGCGTTCATTGCGCCAAACTTTTCACGAACTAGATTTCATTGAGGTTGAAACCCCAATGTTGCAGGTGCAACATGGTGGTGCAGCTGCTCGCCCATTTAAATCTTTCAGCAATGCCTATGACATGGATCTTTTCTTGCGCATCGCACCCGAACTATTCCTAAAGCGTTGCGTGGTAGGTGGCATCGAGCGAGTATTTGAAATCAACCGAAACTTCCGTAACGAAGGCGCCGATTCTTCACACTCACCAGAATTTGCAATGATCGAGAGTTATCAATCCTTCGGTGATTGGCGCTCAATTGCCGAACTAACGCAGCAGCTAATTCAAAACGCTGCGATGGCTGTTGCAGGCTCGTTAATAGTTACTCATCAAGATGGTCGCCAGATAAATTTCGGTGGAAAATGGCGCGAGATATCGCTATATGAAGCGATTTCTGAAGGTGCGGGCGAGACCGTAACTGCATTAACTCCGATGGATGATCTAAAGCGCATCGCAACTAAGTTAGGCATGAAAGTTGATCCCGCGTGGATTGCCGGCAAGTTAGCTGAAGAAATTTTTGAACATGTTGCTAAAGATCAATTAATTGAACCAACTTTCGTAATGGGTTTCCCGGTTGATACTTCACCGCTAGTTCGCGCGCATCGCGAAACTCCTGGCGTTGCTGAAAAGTGGGATCTCTATGTTGAAGGATTTGAATTAGCAACTGGTTACTCCGAACTTATCGACCCAGTTATTCAACGTGATCGTTTAGTTGAACAAGCTCGCCTTGGCGCTAAGGGCGATGTTGAAGCGATGCAGGTTGATGAAGATTTCTTGCGTGCAATGGAATTTGGAATGCCACCTATGGGTGGAATGGGTATGGGCGTTGATCGATTGCTAATGGCGCTAACTGGCCTGGGAATTCGCGAAACAATTTTGTTCCCACTTGTTAAGCCGGAGATTGAATAATGATCGAAGTTCGGCCAGCTCGCACAAGTGACATTAAAGCAATCCACAAGTTAATTGTGGATTTTGCTTCCGGTGGCCGCATGCTACAAAAAGAGACAGTGACACTATATGAAAGCGTGCAAGAATTTATGGTCGCGGTTGAAGATGGCCAAGTAGTTGGTTGTGGCGCACTGCATGTGCTCTGGGAAGATTTAGCTGAAGTTCGCTCGGTTGCTATTACTGAAACTTTGCGCGGCAACGGAATCGGAAATCAAATTTTAGAAAGAATTATTGATCGCGCCCGCGAACTTGGTCTATCCCGAATTTTCTGTTTAACATTTGAAACTAAATTTTTTGGCCGACATGGCTTCGAAGAAATTCAAGGCACCCCGGTTGAGCCCGACGTTTACACACAATTACTTAAGTCTTATGACTCCGGTGTGGCTGAATTCCTTGACCTTGAATCGGTTAAGCCAAACACTTTGGGTAATACCCGAATGCTTAAAATCCTCTAAGGCCACCCATCTTTCCGACCCGCCAGGGCATAAATTGGGGTTCAACCTGGTTATAACTGGCATATCTAGTGGTTTTTATAAGCGTAAAACCCACCTCGCGAGCTGGCCCCCTCGGGTATTAGGCTTAGCGAGATACGAATAGAAGGAGTACCGCCCATGTTTGAGCGTTTTACCGACCGTGCCCGCCGGGTTGTTGTTCTAGCCCAAGAAGAAGCACGCATGCTCAATCACAACTACATCGGCACCGAGCACATTC
>CAZUWN010000146.1:0-2265 GCA_964624105.1 uncultured Candidatus Planktophila sp.
CCTGGCGTAATGAGGGCGCTATTGGTCGAAAAGAATGGCGTAATCGTCCGCCAGATTCCGGCGAATCAGATGAATCAGATCGAGTCCGGATTCGTAGTATCAAGTCTGAAGATTGCGCAACCAATCGGCCGAATCGGTGATCGAATACTTCAGATTTCGCCAGAGAGTGAGCAAATGCGCGCCGAATTTGCGACAACTGCATTGGCAACTTCGGTAGGCTAGGGACATGTCTGAACTGAAGGTCACCGTAGATGGCGTGGCAACTGCGATTGCGGCAGATCAGCGACCAACTCAGATCTTTGCCGAGCGCAAAGATGTAGTTGTATGTCGCATTAACGGTGAGCTGCGCGATCTCTGGACTGACCTTGCCGATGGCGATGTAGTCGAATCAGTGACCATTGATTCCGAAGATGGTCTCAAAGTTCTACGCCACTCAACTGCACACGTAATGGCACAAGCAGTTCAGCAAATTTATCCCGAGGCCAAGTTGGGAATTGGGCCACCGATTACTGATGGTTTCTATTACGACTTTGATCCACAAGATCCGTTCACACCAGAATCACTGGAAAAGATTGAAAGTGCAATGCGCAAGATCGTTAAAGAAGGTCAACGGTTTAAGCGTCGCGTTACTAACGAAGCTGATGCTCTGAATGAATTAGCCAAAGAGCCATACAAGTGCGAACTAGTTGGCATCAAAGGCGGATCTAGTGATGAGAGTTCGGTTGAAGTTGGCGGTGCTGAGTTAACTATCTATGACAATTTAGGTCGCGATGGGCAACCGGTTTGGTCAGATCTTTGTCGTGGCCCGCATCTTCCTTCAACCAAGCACATTCCAGCATTTAAGTTAATGCGTAGCGCTGGTGCTTATTGGCGCGGTTCCGAAAAGAATCCAATGTTGCAGCGTATTTACGGAACTGCGTGGCCAAGTGTCGATGCGTTAAACGCCTATCTAGAGTTGTTACTTGAAGCAGAAAAGCGCGATCATCGTCGCTTAGGCGCCGAACTCGATCTCTTTAGTTTTCCCGAGGAAATTGGTTCCGGTTTAGCGGTGTTCCACCCTAAGGGCGGAATTATTCGTCGCGCGATGGAAGATTATTCCCGCATTCGTCATGAAGATGAAGGCTATGAGTTTGTTTATTCACCGCACATCACCAAGTCAGCCCTCTTTGAAACTTCCGGCCACCTCGATTGGTATGCCGATGGCATGTATCCACCAATGATCATGGATGAAGAGCTGCATGCTGATGGCACGATAAAGCGCCCAGGGCAGAAGTACTACATGAAACCGATGAACTGCCCATTCCATAATTTGATCTACAAGTCGCGCCAGCGTTCATATCGCGAACTGCCATTGCGCTTATTTGAGTTCGGAACTGTTTACCGTTACGAAAAATCAGGCGTTCTTCACGGAATCACTCGTGCTCGTGGATTCACTCAAGATGATGCACATATCTATTGCACCGCTGAACAGATGCCAGGTGAGCTCGATTCACTTCTTACATTCGTGCTTAACCTTTTGCGCGATTACGGCTTAAATGATTTCTATCTAGAACTATCAACTCGTAATCCAGAAAAGTCAGTCGGCGAAGATGCTGAGTGGGTTGCGGCAACCGAGGCACTTCGACAAGCAGCCAGTTTGCAAGGTCTTGATCTGGTACTCGATGAAGGTGGCGCTGCGTTCTACGGACCAAAGATTTCAGTTCAAGCAAAAGATGCCATCGGTCGCACCTGGCAGATGTCGACGATTCAAGTTGATTTCCAATTGCCACAACGTTTCGAATTGGAATATGCAAATACCGATGGTTCTCGTTCGCGCCCGGTAATGATTCACCGCGCATTATTTGGTTCGATCGAACGTTTCTTTGGCGTTCTCACTGAACACTATGCCGGTGCATTCCCACCATGGCTAGCTCCGGTTCAAGCTATTGGCATTCCAGTAGCCGAAGCTTTCACACCTTATCTTTCCGATGTAATCAGCCAAATGCGTAAAGCGGGTTTGCGCGTGGAATTAGATGCATCCGATGATCGCATGCAGAAGAAAGTTCGTAACGCGCAGATGTCAAAGATTCCATTTATGGTTATTGCTGGCGAAGAAGATCAAAACGCGGGCGCAGTTTCCTTCCGTTATCGCAATGGTGAACAGAAGAACGGTATTCCAGTAGCCGAAGCGATCGCAGAAATTAAGAAAATCGTTTCTGATCGCACTCAGGTTTAGTCATGTCCGAGATTGTTGGCGGCGCCGGAGTTCCTGATGCTTGGCAACGG
>CAZUWN010000147.1:0-2241 GCA_964624105.1 uncultured Candidatus Planktophila sp.
ATCGTTTTTCAGTTGTGACTACTTGGCTTTTGCTCATTGTTATCGGTGGTTTTGCAGCAACTAATTTAAATCAGCATCTAACTACTTCGCTGTCTGTGCCAAGTAGTGAATCGGCAAAAGCGCAAGACATACTGCTTATCAACTTCGATGAGAATCTCGAAGGTAGTTTCACGATTTTCTTTAAGTTCAAGCAAGCCAATGAATCAGAAATCTCCGAATACAAGGCAAGAATTTCTGCAGCAGTCGCTGAGATCCCGACAGCTCGAATAACACAAATGCGAGCAATTTCAGGTGTGCTCTTTGCCAGCGTTACTACCAATTACTCACTTATCGAGGCTGCGAAATACACCGATGAGCTGCGTCAATCGTTAGCAAAACAAGGGTTGCCTGAGGCAATGGTTACGGGGCCACCGGCCATAAATAGCGATGTCTCGCCCGTTTTGGATCAAGATCTACGGCGAGGTCAATTGATAGCAATGACTTTGGCGCTTCTCTTGTTACTCCTTGTTTTAGGCCTCTCTTGGGCCGTTCTGCTGCCCTTTATTTTCGCAGCGGCCACAATTTCACTATCGCTTTCATTGATCTACTTGATTGCTCAGAAGTTCTTAATGGTTTTATATCTACCTAATATCGTTGAGTTGATAGGGCTGGGATTAGCAATCGATTACTCACTCTTGATTTTGTATCGCTTCCGGCGTGAATTACAAATAAGTGAGAATTCAGATATTAACGTTGCGATAGAGCGCACCATGAATAGCGCCGGGCGAACTGTTATGACTTCTAGCCTTACTGTTGCATTTGGATTAGCCACTTTATTGTTATTACCAATTCCGTTTATGCGCTCACTTGGAATTGCTGGATTGCTCGTGCCGTTGGCATCGCTGATCGCCTCGCTTACTTTGCAACCAGCACTGCTTTCCTACTTTGGAAGATATTTCGCTACGCCAAATAAATATCCCGGGCTTTTAGCTAATCGAGAATTTGAAAACAACTCTTGGGCCAAAGTTGCTCGCCTCTCAGTAAAATGGCCAAAGCGAGTTTTTGCTATTTCACTGACTTCTCTTTTGTTATTGGGCTCTGGTGCTTTCTGGTTACAACTAACCCCCAGCGCACTGACTGCCCTGCCACAGAATCTAGAGTCAGCTAAAGCACTCTCATTAGTAACAAGTAGTGCTGGGCCAGGTGTAATCACGCCTGCTGTAATCATGGTGGATTTTGGTAAGCCTGGTTTAGCTACTGCTGCCAGCACATCTGCTGCTCGAAAAGCGTTAACAGCCAAACTAAGTAAAGATCCTGAAATATTTATTGTGGCCACAGATGTGACTTCAACATTTGTTGATTCAACAGGTCAATTTATGCGTATCTTTGTAATCGGCAGACACTCACTTGGTGCCCCTGAAACCCATGATTTAGTTGATCGAATACGCACAAAACACTTATCTGACAAGGGTTTCCCGGCTGGCACTAAGTTTTATCTAGGTGGGCCGCCAGCTCAGGGCGCTGATTTATTAGATCGGATTACTACCTATTTCCCATGGCTAATTGGTCTCGCGCTGCTACTTACTTATTTCTTACTTCTGCGTGCATTTAGATCTATTTGGTTACCACTTAAAGCAATTGCACTTGGTTTGATTTCGGTCGCAGTAGCAATTTCAGCAATCGTCTGGGTCTTTAGGTATTCAATCGGATCAGCTTGGCTCAGCACTTATCAAATAGATCAAGTTGAGATCTGGGCACTGGTATTTCTGCTCGTGGTCCTTTTTGGAATCTCGATGGATTACGAAGTCTTTTTGGTTTCCAGGATGCGCGAAGCAATTGAACGTGGTGCAAATAATGACGATGCCATCATCGAGGGAATGGCCAATACCGGTGGAGTTGTTACCGCCGCAGCTTTAATATTTGTTGCAGCAGTCAGTGGCTTAGTTGGCGGACATTTCTTGGGCTTACAGCAAATAGGTATTGGGTTAGCCGTTGGTGTGTTTATTGACGCGACCTTAATTCGCGCTTTCTTGCTACCAAGTTCGATGGTTCTCCTAGGCAAATACAACTGGCGGCAAATATAACTGGCGAACAAAGTAAAACCCCGCCTCTGTGCAAGACGGGGTATTACTTGTATTTGTCCCGGCTGTAAAATTACTTCACAACTTCGATCATGAAGTGAACTGTTGGAAGCTGGTATCCAAGTGCTAAACCAGCGAAGTCACGATCTGAAGAAAGAATCGGAACCATTCCATAAGGTGT
>CAZUWN010000148.1:0-2206 GCA_964624105.1 uncultured Candidatus Planktophila sp.
CATCGCCTTCGGCGCGCTTTAATTCGCGAGTTACATCGCTTAGTTCAGTCTCAGCACCAATGCGAAGATCGCGAGTGTTATCGGATTTAACAGTGGCGGCATTTAAAGCGGAAATTTCTGGAAGTGTGGCAAGTTTGTGAGCTAGGGAAGTTAAAGCTAAATCATGGCGCTGAATATCTAGGATCTGACGTTGATCGCTCGGGCTAGCTTTCATGGCGCCTTCCCTATTACCGAAGCAGTTATCGAACTAGATATGTAGTTTTATGAAGTGGAACTGGTGGGCGCTGAGGGTTTCGAACCCCCGACATTCTCGGTGTAAACGAGACGCTCTACCACTGAGCTAAGCACCCGGAACTTACTTTTCTAGCCGAAGCCAGAACCGTAAGTCTAACCTAACTAAAGCTGTGCTAACGCCGCCTTGTAATCAGCTGCATTACGCGCTTCACCTGGGCCATTTACGACCTGCCAACGCAGAATTCCGGCCTTGTCGATGATGAATGTGCCACGAGTTGAGAATCCGCGTTCTTCAAAGAAGACGCCATATCGCTTTGAAACTTCACCATGTGGCCAGAAGTCAGCCAAGATTGGAAATGTGTAACCTTCGGCTTCGGCAAATGCGCGAGCTGAATACATTGGATCGCATGCGATACCAAGTACTTGCACATCATCATTTTGGAATGCAGAAATGTCATCGCGTAATGCGCAAAGTTCGCCGGTGCAGGTGCCAGAGAATGCAAATGGATAGAAAACTAAAACAACGTTTTGCTTTCCTTGAAATGATGAGAGGGTAACTTTTTCGCCATGGTGATTTACTAATTCAAAATCAGGGGCGGGTTGGCCAATTACAAGTGTCGTAGTCATGGCGCGAAATCTATCGTTTGCCAGCTTTACGTGCCACTAGACGAGTTGCCGTCCAATCGGCAGCCACGGCAATTGATGAGGTAACACTTAGTCCAGCAGTTGGGGCGGCATCTTGGATTTCACTTGCTTCAACATAATTTGCGCGGCCCATCTTCGGGGTCATCACCCAGATCGGGCCAGTTTCAGATAAAAAGGTGAGGGCATCCATTAACTCATCGATTAAATCGCCATCGCCATCGCGCCACCAGATGATCACGCCATCTATGACTTCGGTCGGATCAATCTGAATAAATTCAGTATCGGTTATTGCCTTTATCTTTGCGCGCAAGGAATCATCAGAGTCGGCGGCATAGCCGATTTCCAAGATCAAATCACCTTTGGCAAAGCCCATACGCATGGCCACTGGCTAAGTCCACCCAAAAAATGCTCACTTAGCAAGACCTACCCGCTCTCAATTTCACACAACTGGGCAGTAACCGCGAGAATAGGGCCATGAGCGAAACGTTTGATACGCCAGATCAGATCGTCGACCAGTTAGTCGATATCGACCCTTCGGAAACTGCTGAATGGAAAGCATCCTTTGATGCAGCACTGGCAAATGCCGGCCCCGTTCGTGCTCGTTACTTAATGCTCTCACTACTAAAGCGTGCGCAAGAGAAGAACATTGGTATCGCAGGATTACGCGCAACTGATTACATCAACAGTATTCCCTCCGATAGCGAACCAGAATTTCCTGGCGATGAAGCAATCGAACGTCGTATTCGACAATATAACCGGTGGAACGCCGCGATGTTGGTTCACCGTGCACAGCGTCCAGGCGTTGGCGTTGGTGGTCACATTTCAACTTATGCATCTTCGGCTTCACTTTATGAAGTTGGTTTCAACCACTTCTTCCGCGGTCAAGATCATCCAGGTGGCGGCGATCAGATTTTCTTCCAAGGACATGCCAGCCCCGGAATGTATGCCCGCGCATTCTTAGAAGGACGTTTTAGCGAAGATCAATTAGATGGTTTCCGCCAAGAACTTTCACATAAAGGTGGCGGACTTTCGTCATACCCACATCCACGTTTGATGCCAGATTTCTGGCAGTTCCCAACTGTGTCAATGGGTATTGGTCCACTTAATGCAATTTACCAAGCTCGCTTTAATCGTTACTTACATAATCGCGGAATTAAAGACACCAGTCAGCAACATGTGTGGGCTTTCTTGGGTGATGGCGAAGTAGATGAAGTCGATACTTTAGGTGCAATTGGTTTAGCAACACGTGAAAATCTCGATAACTTAACTTTCGTTGTTAACTGTAACTTGCAACGTCTTGATGGCCCAGTTCGCGGTAATGGAAAAA
>CAZUWN010000149.1:0-1198 GCA_964624105.1 uncultured Candidatus Planktophila sp.
TTACCCTCTTTGAAACTTCTAGCGGTCAAAAATTCTGGGTTGATCGTGGTTGGTTAGTCGCTGGCAAAGATGCCTTAACGGCGCCAGTTATTCCTACGACGCCAACTGGTGAGGTCGAAGTCACCGGTCGCCTTCGATTAGATTCCTCCTTGCCACGCGGATCATTCTTCGCATTGCCGGCAAGTGGAACGGGCTTAATCAGTAAATGGAATGCCCAGAACGAAGTTGCTACTGAAGGTTTTTATCTCGACTTACTAAATGGATCAACGAGTGAGTTAACACCGAATGTGACAGCGCAACTACCTGAACTTAGTGATGGCCCACATATGGCCTACGCCTTGCAATGGATTTTCTTTGGCGGCTTAGTTGGTTACGGAAGAATCTTGATCCGTAGATCCAGATAAATCTTGGCGATTATAAAGCTCGGCATAAAGACCATTTTTGGCAACTAGCTCATCGTGAGTTCCACGTTCAACAATCTCGCCTTTTTCTAGAACCAAGATCTGGTCGGCCTCGCGAACGGTGCTTAATCGATGTGCAATCACCAAACTAGTTCGTCCCTTTAAAGCCGCACTTAAAGCTGCATGTACCAGCGCTTCATTCTCTGAATCCAGGTGAGCGGTTGCCTCATCAAGAATTACTACTTGCGGAGATTTCAAAAGTAATCGAGCGATTGCCAAACGTTGTTTCTCGCCACCGGATAAGCGATGCCCACGCTCTCCGACCATTGTGTCAAAACCATTCGGCAATGAAGATACTAGCGACCAGATTTGTGCTGCCTCGCATGCTGCCTGCATCTCGGCTTCAGTTGCATCTGGTTTGGCATAACGTAAATTCTCAACAATCGTGTCATGAAACAGATGCGCGTCTTGCATTACTACGCCGATATTCTCGCGTAATGACTTCATAGTCAGTTCCCGAATATCGGAACCACCAACTTCAATTGATCCGGCCGTTACATCATAAAGACGCGGTACAAGTGCGCTGATTGTGGTCTTGCCCGCGCCAGATGGACCAACTAGTGCCGTCATGGTGCCTGGCTTGGCGGTAAAAGTTAACCCATTTAAAACAACACCACTTTCGACCGTCTCAGGTTTTGCAACTGATTCAAGAGATGAAAGCGAAATTTCTTCGGCTTTGGGATATGCAAATGAAACATTCTTAAACTCAACTGCGAAATCTTTACCAACTAAATCTC
>CAZUWN010000149.1:1208-2206 GCA_964624105.1 uncultured Candidatus Planktophila sp.
TCGTTCGAATGAAACTAGCGCAGTCATAACATCTATGCGCACATTAGAAAGTGCCGTAAGTGGTCCATAAAGACGAGCTAGCAAAGCAGTAATGGCTAACAAAGTTCCAACCGTTACGGTGCCATTGATCGCAAGGTGACCGCCAATGCCATAGGCAATTGCGGTAGCAACGGCAGCAATGCTAGTTAGCGCGATGAAGAAAATTCGGTTTAGTAAAGCAATCTCAATGCCGATATCTGCCACTTTACGGGCTCTGGTACGGAAGTAGCTTTTTTCGTCACTTTGTCGGCCATAAAGTGAAACCAGCATCGCACCGGAAACATTGAAACGCTCAGTCATCGTAGAAGACATTTCAGCATTTAGATTAAATGATTGTCTCGTTAGAGATTGTAATTTCTTTCCAACCCATTTAGTCGGTACTAGAAATAGTGGTAAAAGTAAAAGTGACACGATTGTAATTTGCCAAGAGAGAATTAGCATCGTTCCAACTACCAGCACCAGACTCACTGAATTACTGACAACGCCAGACAAAGTCGCCGTAAATGCCTGTTGTGCCCCGATAACGTCGGAATTGATGCGCGATATCAACGCGCCTGTTTGGGTGCGCGTAAAGAAAGCCACTGATTGTCTTTGCACATGTTCAAATACCTGCGAACGTAGATCATAGATAAGACCTTCACCGATGCGCGCTGAGAACCAACGGCCAACGATACTGATCAGCGAATCAAAAATTGCTATAAATGCAACTGCTAAAGCCAATTTAGTAACTAGGGCGCCATCCTTGGGAATAACGCCTTTATCAATTAATTCACGCAACAAGAGTGGCGAAGTAACAATGAGAAACGCCTCGATAACAACGGTAATCAAGAAAATTGTTATATGAGTTTTATACGGTTTAGCAAAGGAAGCAATTCGCTTTACGGTGCCTGGCTTTAACTTCTGGTTCTTAACTGAAGGATCTGCGGTCATGGACCGAAAGGTCATCCAGACTGCGTGGT
>CAZUWN010000150.1:0-2198 GCA_964624105.1 uncultured Candidatus Planktophila sp.
CACGGTAACCAACACCGACGATTTCAATAGTTAATGTGTAACCGTTAGTTACGCCTTCAACCATGTTCGCAACGAGTGTGCGAGATAGACCATGAAGTGAACGTGTTACACGCTCTTCATTGGGACGAGCAACGGTGATAACACCGGCTTCTTGTGAAACTTGAATTGGCTCAGCAACGTTGAGTGAAAGTGTTCCCTTAGGACCCTTTACAGCAACATGCTGTCCAGCGATTGTGATTTCAACGCCGCTTGGAACGGCGATAGGCATGCGACCAATACGTGACATTAGATGATCACCATACGTAGGCGAGAACTTCTCCGCCTACGCCCTGCTTGTTGGCTTGCTTATCAGTAAGCAATCCAGATGAAGTTGAAATAATCGCAACGCCTAGTCCACCAAGTACTTTTGGAAGAGCTGTTGACTTTGCGTAAACGCGAAGTCCTGGCTTGCTAACGCGACGCAAACCAGCGATTGAACGCTCACGGTTTGCACCAAACTTAAGGTCAAGAACAAGGTTCTTACCTACTCCATTATCTGCATCTTCAACGCGATATCCAGCGATGTAACCTTCTTGCTGAAGGATCACTGCGATACGTGCTTTAACCGATGATGACGGCATTGAAACCGAATCATGGTAAGCAGAGTTCGCGTTGCGCAGACGAGTCAACATGTCTGCGATCGGATCTGTCATTGTCATACGTGGCCTCGTGGCCTTTCTCGAACTGGTTTCTTTTTACAGACCTTGTTCGTTGTAGTTAGTTGGACGGGACGATTACCAAGATGCCTTGGTGATACCTGGTAGCTCACCACGGTGAGCCATTTCGCGGAAACAAACACGGCATAGACCAAACTTCTGATAAACAGAGTGTGGACGACCGCAACGTTGGCAACGTGTGTAGCCGCGAACCTTGAACTTAGGCTTGCGAGCTGCTTTTACCTTGAGCGATGTTTTTGCCATTGCTTATGCCTCCTTGAATGGAAAGCCGAGCGCCTTAAGAAGTGCGCGACCTTCAGCATCATTTTTTGCTGTAGTAACAAAAGTGATATCCATACCGCGCGGACGATCAACCTTGTCCTGTTCGATTTCTGGGAAAACAACCTGCTCGGTTAAACCGAATGTGTAGTTTCCATGTCCATCAAACTGCTTTGGTGATAAACCACGGAAGTCGCGGATACGAGGTAGTGAGATTGATAGCAAGCGATCTGCAAACTCCCACATACGATCTCCACGCAATGTTACGTGTGCACCAATTGGCTGACCTTCACGAAGCTTGAACTGCGCAATTGACTTACGAGCCTTAGTTACCTGAGGCTTCTGGCCTGTGATTGTTGTTAGATCGCGGATTGCGCCTTCGATCAACTTTGAATCACGAGCTGCATCGCCAACACCCATATTCACAATCACCTTTACAAGTGTTGGAACCATCATTGGGTTTTTGAATCCAAATTCGCTCTTTAGTGCAGGAGCAATATCGCTCTTGTACTTAGCTTTTAGACGTACATCTACCTTTGTTGACATTAGATGTCCTTTCCGGTGCGACGTGAGATGCGAACATTCTTGCCTTCTTCGTTCTTACGAACACCAAGGCGTGAAGCCTTGCCATCGCTATCAACGACCATGACATTTGAAATATGTAGAGATGCTTCAACAGTGATGATTCCGCCGACCTTTACGCCGCGATCACCAGTTGTCTCTTTTGTATGACGCTTCTGGCGATTAACGCCTTCGACAGTAATACGGTTGTTATCAACTGAAAGAACTTTTCCTGTTGTTCCGCGATCTTTACCCGCGATAACAAGAACAGTGTCATCCTTCTTAATCTTTGCCATTATTAGAGCACCTCCGGAGCTAGCGAGATGATCTTCATAAACTTCTTATCGCGAAGTTCACGTGCAACTGGTCCGAAGATACGGGTTCCACGTGGCTCGCCATCAGCCTTCAAGATCACTGCAGCATTTTCGTCAAACTTAATGTAGGAACCATCTGGACGACGACGTTCCTTAACTGTACGAACGATGACAGCCTTAACGACTTCACCCTTCTTAACTTGTCCGCCAGGAATTGCATCCTTAACAGAACAAACGATGATGTCTCCGATACCGGCATAGCGGCGCTTGGATCCACCGAGCACGCGAATACAAAGAAGCTCTTTAGCTCCTGTGTTATCCGCAACGCGTAGGCGCGATTCTTGTTGAA
>CAZUWN010000151.1:0-2189 GCA_964624105.1 uncultured Candidatus Planktophila sp.
CCAAGCGGACAGCACTAAATTATTTTTGCATCACTAAATAAAGCATGGTGGAGGTGCCGGGAATCGAACCCGGGTCCTTCGGTACTGACATAGGGCTTCTACGGGCGTAGTGCGTTTATCGTTTTCTCAGTTCCGGATCTCTTACACACAAGTATCCGACAAACTCATTTGCGAAACTGTTCTCCGAAGTCGTTCGCAAAGCCAACTTCATGAAAAGCCTTCTGTCGGCGTTAGGTCCCAGTCCGAAGGCGGAGCGCTGGGCTAACGGATTACAGAGCTAGCTTAGGCAGCTAGGTCGTAATCAGCGGCAGTTGTACTGGCGCTTGATTTTTTGCACAGGTTATTGGTTAACGAGATCATCCTGGCTTCCTCGGCCCGCTTCCCCTATCCCAACATCCAAAGTCGAGACCGTTCACCCCCATGGGTGTGGAAGCTATATTGCTTCGCTATTTAGTTGTCATTGTCCTACCCGCTAAGTGTAAGGCCGACCTATGACAAGGAACTAATTTGTTTTTCTATGAGCGCGACTAGTCGTCGTATTTGCTGGAGCGCCCACTCTTGCCGCTATTGCGGCGCGATATTTCGCGCTCAATTTCGCGACCTGCTTGCTGCTCCATCAGAGCTTCGCGCTTGTCGTGTGCTTTCTTTCCACGCGCAACCGCTAACTCAATCTTTGCTTTTCCATCTTTGAAATAAAGTGAAAGCGGAACCAAAGTAAGTCCGCCAGTTTTCACTTTTGCGTGCAGACGTTTGATCTCATCTTTATGAACGAGCAACTTACGATTTCGTCGGGGTGTGTGGTTAGTCCAAGTACCCTCGGTGTATTCGGGAATATGCACGCCATGCAACCAAAGTTCGCCATCTTCGATCATGGCAAATCCGTCAACTAATGAAGCGCGGCCAGCACGCAGTGATTTAACTTCAGTGCCAGTTAGAACCATGCCGCATTCGAAAACATCTTCGATTGAATAATCGTGGCGCGCTTTTTTATTCTGCGCAACTAACTTCTTGCCAACTTCCTTCACCACGATGTACCCACTAGTAAAAGTGATACGTCAGAGATAGTTTTACTACTTACTAACTCTGTTTTGCTCTCCACGATGCACCGCCGATATTAGGCGTTAGACCTTGAGGTAGCGGCGAAGTGTTACGAGGGAAGCGATAGTTGAAACGCCAATACCGGTTAGCAATAACCAACCTGATGCGATCCAGACTTCATTCCAGCCAAAGAATTTCGTAAAGGTAAGTAGTGGCGCAACTTTGCTATCAATCACGGTTTTCAGGCCGGCCAATAAACCTGTTGCTAGACCCCAACCTAAAAAGGCAGAGAATATTCCTTCGAGCAAGAATGGCAACTGAATTGACCAGGAAGATGCGCCAACGAGTTTCATAACACCAGTTTCGCGGCGCCGGTTAAAGGCTGCGATGCGCAATGTATTACTAATCAATAGGGCAGCAGTTAATACCGAAGCTAAACCAACTAATAGCGCACCGTTTCGGAGCACTGATAACAACTGGAAGAACTTTTCTAAAATTGAGCGCTGATCTTGAACCACATCAACACCAGGGCGCCCAGAGAATGCGCTAACTACTACTGCGAACTGCGTTGGATCCTTTAACTTAACGCGGAAAGACTCGGGCAACTGATCTGATGAAACATTCTGGGCAATCGCAGATTCCTTAAATCGTTCTTGGAAACGCGTAAATGCCTCTGATTGCGACTCGTAGTAAACGCTATCTACAACGCTTAGCTCTTCGAGATCTTTCTGAATCTGCAGACGTTGCTCAGTCGTAACTACGCCACCTGAACATGATGGGGTTTCGCTCAAAGGCCCGCAGAGGAATACTGAAACTTCGATCTTGTCATACCAATAATCCTTCATGGCACTTACTTGGGCATTAGATAGCAGGCCGATTCCGAGCAGTGATAGCGAAATCGCAACTGTCACAACAACGGCAAATGTCATGGTCATGTTTCGGCGCAGGCCGATACCAACCTCGCTCATTAAAAACTTAGCGCGCATTGATCTGCCCCTATCCCTTTTGTCCGAAAGCTGAGTAATTCATCATCAACCCGTGTATCCGTAAACGCCGCGAACTTGGTCGCGAATAACATGGCCACCTTCGAGTTCAATAACTCGCTTGCGCATCTGATCAACAATTCCGGAATCGTGCGTTGCCATCAAAAC
>CAZUWN010000152.1:0-2177 GCA_964624105.1 uncultured Candidatus Planktophila sp.
CGTTGGCGATGCCAGCGAGTTAAAACATCGCCCGCAACTGTTGTGTAAGCGTGGCCAATGTGTGGCGCATCGTTTACATAGTAAATCGGCGTCGTTAGATAGAAAGACTTATTAACTGCGCTCATTGGGACATCTTATTGGAATCGACGACTGCGGCATAAACGATTTTCTTCGGGATCTTAAATTCTTCGGCCACGGTAGCAATTGCACCTTTACGATCCATGCCGGCCCCTTCAAATTCACGTACTCGAGCGACCATATCTGCCGAAGTTGCAGCAGCATCGCCAACAGGTGCGCCGGCAATCACCAATGTGATTTCACCTAAAACTTCATTGCTAACAGACCAATTGTGTAGTTCTGAAAGTGTGCCCCGGATAGTTTCTTCATAGCGTTTTGTCATCTCGCGACAGATCGCACCTTGACGTTCGCCACCAATTGCAGTCACCGCATCTGCCAATGATTCGGCTAAGCGATGTGGCGCTTCAAATAAAACAATGGTGCGTTCTTCAAAGCGCAGTGACTCATAAAATTTCTGTCGCGCTCCACTTGCTCGTGGTGCAAAACCATCGAAAGTAAATCGATCGGTTGGTAATCCAGCTAAAGCAATTGCCATTGTGACCGCACTTGGTCCGGGAAGAACGCTTACTTCGATATTGGCTGCAATCGCATCACGCATCAATCGAAAACCAGGATCACTAATAGTCGGCATACCCGCATCAGAAACCACAACTACTTTTAAACCACTCTTAAGCAGCTCTAAAACTTCTTGAGTTCGAGCATCTTCATTACCTTCAAAGAAAGAGAGAACTCGAGCGGTAAAGGTCACGCCTAAGTCAGCAGCTAGGCGATGAAAGCGGCGAGAATCTTCAGCAGCAATCACATCGGCGCTGGTGAGCGCAGCAATTAAGCGCGCGCTCGCATCGCCTGGGTTACCAAGTGGGGTTGCTGCCAAAATTAAGCTCACGCGCATACGCTACCGCCATGAAGCAGTTCGCCAGATCAGCACTAGCGCCATATGCAATCTATTTGATCGCGCTGATCGCTTTCGGCATGCGCTTATTCCATTTAGGTCAGCCGAAAGGCTTTATTTTCGATGAGCTCTATTATGTAAATGGGGCGCAAGATTATTTGAAATATGGCGTTGAAGTCGATGGCCTTAAACCCGAATTCATTGTTCATCCCCCAGTGGGTAAATGGGCAATTGCCCTTGGAATAAAGCTCTTTGGCGATCAGGAATTTGGTTGGCGAATCGCATCTGCATTCTTTGGCTCACTATTAATTCTGATCGTTGGTTTGATTGCTAAAGAACTGTTCAAGTCAGATAGTTGGGCCGCACTTGCCAGTGGATTGATTGCACTAGATGGCTTGGCACTTGTTCATTCCAGAACTGCACTCCTTGATTTATTTTTAACTTTCTTTGTAGTTCTGGCACTTTGGGCATGGCTTAAGAATTGGCATTGGTTAGCTGGGCTGGCATTTGGTTTAGCGGCAGCGACTAAATGGAGTGGTCTTTATTTCTTAGTTCTATTTGCCCTGATAACTTTCTATCGAATTAGTAGTAATTATTCTGGTCGCCAATTGATTAAACCGATTTTAAAATTTCCAGTTCAATACGGTCTGCTGCCGGTTGCGACTTATTTTGCGAGTTGGATCGGTTGGTTCCGAAGTGATCTTGGTTGGGATCGCAATTGGTCACCGAGTGCGCTTAAATCTTTTTGGCACTATCACGCCGAAATGTTAGGTTTTCATACCGGCTTAGTTGAAAAACATTCATACCAAGCAAATCCCTGGAGTTGGTTAGTTCAAGGTCGACCAACATCATTCTTTTATGGCACTCCTAAAGGTTGTGGATCGGATAGTTGCTCGCAAGAAGTCCTTGCGTTGGGTACGCCGCTGCTTTGGTGGTTTGGCACAATTGCGATCTTTGTTGTGTTTGGCATCTTGATTCGTAATTACTTAAATAAAAAGTATGAATTCACGCCTATCTTTATCTGGGCTGGTTTAGCTGCTGGATATCTACCTTGGTTCTTATTTCAAAAGCGAACCGTTTTCTCTTTCTACGCAATTGTCTTCGAGCCATTCCTCATATTCGCTTTGGTTTATTGCGCTAAATACCTAATGGAATCAAGGGTTAGGAAGGAAATTTCACAAGCGCTCATTACAGTTGCAATTGTTTT
>CAZUWN010000153.1:0-2173 GCA_964624105.1 uncultured Candidatus Planktophila sp.
GATTCCAACTGATCTATCTGAAGGCAAGATGCGCCTTGAACTAACTGAAGTTACCAAAACGACGGAGCAGATCAGTGGCTGATTACAAAGATGCCGGCGTTGATATTGATGCAGGTGAGCGCGCCGTCGAATTAATGAAAGCCAGCATTGCTAAAGCTTCACGCCCTGAGGTTATGGGCGGCATTGGTGGCTTTGCAGGGCTATTCGATGCAACTGCACTCACAAAATATAAGCAACCACTTCTTGCAACTTCAACTGATGGCGTTGGCACCAAAACTGAAATCGCTCGAGCCCTTGGTAAGTACGACACCATTGGTGAAGATCTAGTTGCCATGGTGGTTGATGATTTAGTTGTCTGCGGCGCTGAACCACTTTTCATGACTGACTACATTGCAGTTGGCAAAGTTATTCCAGAACGCATCGCCGAAATTGTTGCCGGTATCGCTCGCGGTTGCGTGAAGGCCAACACTGCACTAATCGGTGGTGAAACTGCAGAGCACCCAGGTTTACTTGCAGATGATGAATTCGATATTGCAGGGGCAGCAACTGGGGCAGTAGATGCTCACAATTTACTTTCGGCCGAGCGCGTAAAGAGTGGCGATGTTTTAATCGGTATGCCAGCATCTGGTTTTCATGCAAATGGTTATTCATTAATTCGCCACATCATCAAAACTAAAAACTTATCCCTTGATTCTAAATTCCCTGACATAGATAAAACTCTGGGCGAAGTCCTATTAACCCCAACTGAGATCTACACCCTTGATTGTTTAGCGTTGATTAAATCTCTCGGCACAAACTTGCGCACTTTTGTACATGTAACTGGCGGTGGCTTAGCCGAGAACACCGCTCGTGTAATTCCGGCTGGTCTTTGCGCAACCTACGACCGCAGCACTTGGGCCTTGCCGGCAGAGATGCTCTTCATGGCCAATGCCGGCGATGTTGCCCAAAGCGCCCTCGAGCGCACCTGGAACGCAGGCGTTGGCATGGTCGCAGTCGTTGCCCCAGAGGTCGCCGATCTGACCCTTAAATCGCTGGCAGCCCGCGGCATGAAGGCCTGGATTGCCGGCGAAGTACGCTCAAATGGGGCCCAATCACGCTCGACTTTGGAAGGTACCTACCAAGCGCGATAACCTACGCGTCTTGACGGATACAAATTGAAAAAGGAGGTCGCCCATGGGTCGCGGCCGCGCAAAAGCAAAGCAAACTAAAGTTGCTAGAGATTTGAAATATAACTCTCAAGATATGGATCTAGATCGCCTAGCTAAAGAACTACATGGCGAAGCTCCAACATCTGATGAGAACGATAACGATGACCCATTTGCCGAGGGCAACTACATTCCTCGCGCTTAATTACCAAGTTAGTTAGCCTGTAACTCATGACGCGCCGAACTCCCTACGTTGCTGCGCTTCGTATTTACGAACCACTCTCAGCATTTGAACCAGCAGATCGTTTGCTCTGGGAAGAAGCATTCCCAATTTATTCAACGGTTGAAGATGAACAAACTCGTGCAATGCAAAGATTAATTGCACCAACATTTTTTGCCAGCGTTGCAGATGGTGCACACATTCTTGATTACGAAGATGTTCGCTATGTGTCACCTTGGTCAACTGCCACACGTAGTTGGGCGGCCTATGACAACTTCACTGACTCAATGCCCAGCACAGTTACTAAATACTTCTTTACCCCAGCAATAGAAGAATTAATTACTAGCGGTGCTGATTACATTGATAACAAAGTGCCACACATCTTGACTGAAACCTGGATGATTCCACCACGTTGGTTCTCACTCTTTGCACCTGAAGAACGCATGCGTGGTGCGGATAGCAACGGTGCTTTTTCAATCGCTCGCGCCAAGATTGCAAATGCAAAAACTCGTTGCAACTTCACTCACGAAGCAGTTGTGAATGCATTCGGCGAAGGCGGCATCGAAGAAGAGATTCAAGATCTGCATGACTGGATGGATATGTTCCACCCAAAATCTTTAGTAGAACTCGACTACGGCGGCCTGGCTGATTACCTAAACATCGCACTGGCCGAAGTAGGCGGCATTGAAGCTGATTCTTCAATCGAAGATATTCACGAATCTTTAGCTGGCCTTGCGGCCAACGATGGCGCTACTGCCGGTGTTGGGTATGAACGTTTGATAACCCGCTGGCGCAAAGTTGCCGCCTT
>CAZUWN010000154.1:0-2166 GCA_964624105.1 uncultured Candidatus Planktophila sp.
CCGAACTTGGTAATCTGAATAGCTTTCATTTATTTACTCCCCCACCGCAGCATCTAGTTCGGCAATACTAATCTTATTCATCTGCAACATTGCTTCCATCGCCGCCTTTGCTTTAACTGGATCCGGGTTTGAAAGAACTTCACCCAGACGTTTTGGCACTATCTGCCAAGACAACCCCCACTTATCTTTTAACCAACCGCAGCGACTTTCTTCGCCGCCATCAGCCGTTAGCGCATCCCAATACTTATCTACTTCGGCTTGATCTGCGCACTCCACAAAAAGTGAAATTGCTGGCGTGAATTCATAATGTGGTCCGCCATTTAGTGCGAAGAATTCGCGACCAGCCACCGTAAAAGTTAGCGAGAAAACATCGCCACTCACTGGGCTGCGATTTATATCTTTAATCTCAGAGTTTGGAATCAGAGAGGTATAAAACTCGGCAGCTGGCAGTGCATCTTTATCGAACCAGAGAAATGGCGTTACTGAAGTCATGCGCTGAGCCTAACCCAGCCGCAAGCAGCCTGCGACTGCCTGCCTTTCGCAACTAGACACCATTACTTAACCCTGATTACGATTTGGCACGTATTCGCAATGTATTTCCACCCCACGAAATGGAGCTAATGTGAAGAAGCAGACCAGTTTATTTTTAGCACTTGTAGTTGCGAGCGCGCTCGCGATTACCGGATGTTCAAAAGCAGAAACATCAGATAGCGCAACATCAGCATCATGCGCGAAAGCTGATTTAGCAACCGTTGCATCTGGCAAGTTAACAATTGCAACTGGTGAGCCTGCTTACTATCCATGGATTCTTGATGATGCCCCAGAAACCGGAACTGGTTTTGAAGGCGCTGTTGCATATGCAGTTGCAAAGCAACTTGGTTTTAGCAATGACGAAGTAACTTGGGTTCGCACCACATTTGATGGCGCAGTCGCACCTGGTGTAAAGAACTTTGACTTTAACTTGCAGCAATTCTCGATTACGCCAGAACGTCAAGAAGTTGTTGACTTCTCATCGCCTTACTACACCGCACCACAAGCAATCGTTTCTTATGAAGGTAGCAAGATCGCAGGAAAGACTTCGATCGCTGACCTAAAGAATGCAAAGCTTGGCGCTGCAGTTGGTACAACTTCACTTGATGCAATTGAAAATCAGATTGGCATTAAGCCACAGGTATTTAACGACAATGCCGCTGGTGTATCTGCACTAAAGAATGGTCAGATCGATGGCTTGGTAGTAGATCTACCAACAGCGTTCTACCTATCAGGTGTAGAAATTGATAAGGGCATCATTGTTGGTCAGCTTCCATCAACTGGATCTGGTGACCAATTTGGTCTATTGCTCTCAAAGGACAGCGCATTGACTGCTTGCGTAAGTGCAGCAGTAGATGCGATTACAGCTGACGGAACCCTCGCTGCAATCACTGAAAAGTGGCTTGCAACTGAGACAGGCGCAGCAGTTCTAAAGCAATAAGTTCAGTCAATTTACGAGTAGTTTGGCGACCATGTTGAACGGTCCAGACCAGCAAGCATGGTCGCCAAGCTCTCGTGAACTTGAGCGTCGGAATGCCAGGCGCCAGATTTCTCGTAAGCAATTCACGATTGCCGGCATCTCTAGTGTTTTAGTCCTAGGCGCTCTATATACCTTAATTATTACCTCCCCCGGTTGGCAGGTTGTTAAAGATACGTTCTTTGATCTTGATTACGGACGCGAAGTTTTGCCGACAGTTTTGCGTGGCTTAGTCGTAAACATTCAGCTTTCCTTCATTGGTGGTTTCTTCATCGCAGTTATCGCACTTTCTTTGGCGCTAATTCGCACTACTAAGTCACCAGCTTTAACACCATTTAGATTCTTAGCAACTGCCTACGTTGATATTTTCCGAGGCGCTCCGCTATTGCTGATTATTTTATTAGTCGGTTTCGGTGTTCCCGCTTTGCGGGTAGCTGGATTAACTAGCAACGTCATTGTGCTCGGAACAGTCGCAGTTGTTCTAACTTATTCGGCCTACGTAGCTGAAGTTATTCGCTCGGGCATTATGTCGATTCACCCTAGCCAACGAGCTGCAGCAAGATCACTCGGTTTAACTTCGGGACAAACGATGCGCTTTGTAGTGCTGCCACAAGCAATCAAGCGCGTTATTCCGCCACTACTTAATGATTTTGTTTCGC
>CAZUWN010000155.1:0-2164 GCA_964624105.1 uncultured Candidatus Planktophila sp.
TTCCTTCAAGGCGGCCGGCAATATCATCGGGCAAAGTGATAATTTCATACGTTGATGCCAGTACAAATTCACCTGGGTGCAATATGAAGTGTTCGTTTGGTTCAACGACGACTTCGCGAGTTAGCTCGGATTGTTCGATTGATGGATCAATTACCGAATATTTGTGATTTTCGAAGACTCGAAAAAAGCGATCTAGCCGAACATCAACACTGGAAGGCTGAACCATCGACTCGGCAAAGGGTTCAACAGCAACCCGGCCAGCGGTAATTTCAGCTCGAATATCGCGATCACTTAGTAGCACGAGTGTGAGCCTACCCCAGCAAACACGCCTATCTGCGCTAGCACTTGCCTAAGTTACTGATGGGTAGCATTATTTGCCCATGAGCCATTACATAGCCAATCTGCGCGATATTGAATTCTGCCTCTTTGACCTCTTGGGCCGCGAGAGCGTTATGGGCACTGCCCCATACGGTGATGTCGATCGTGACACCGCCATCGGAATGCTAGAAGAGATGAAGCGTCTTTGTGAAAACGATCTTGCTGCCTCTTTTGTTGAAGGCGATCGTGTTGGCGCGATTCTTAATAAAGAAACTGGCAACGTAACGTTGCCGGAAAGTTTTAAAAAATCTTATAAGGCATATGTCGATGGTGAATGGTGGCGTCTTGATGCACCTGTTGAGTTAGGTGGCATGAAAGTTCCACCTTCAGTGCGTTGGGCTATGGCTGAAATGGTTTTGGGATCAAACCCAGCTATTCATATCTATGCATCAGGTTACGCGTTCGCTCAAGTTGCTTACGTTTTAGGAACAGAGCCACAGAAGAAAATGGCACAGTTCATGGTTGAAAAGCATTGGGGTGCAACTATGCAACTCACTGAACCAGATGCTGGTTCTGATGTTGGAGCTGGTCGCAGTAAAGCTGTTCAACAACCTGATGGAACATGGCACATCACTGGCACAAAGCGTTACATCACATCAGGAGATGCCGATTTCTACGACAATGTAATGCACTTTGTACTTGCTCGTCGTGAAGGTGGCGGCCCAGGAACAAAGGGACTCTCTTTATTCTTAATTCCAAAGTTTATGTTTGATTTAGAAACTGGCGAACTTGGAAAGCGCAATGGAGTTTATGTAACCGCGCTAGAAGATAAAATGGGGCTTAATGTTTCAGCTACTTGCGAAGTTAACTTAGGTGAGAAAGAGCCAGCAGTTGGTTACTTGCTAGGCGAAGTGCATGAAGGTATTGCACAGATGTTTAAGGTTATTGAATTTGCGCGCATGATGGTTGGAACAAAGGCAATCGCAACGCTTTCAGCCGGATACCAACAGGCTTTGCTATATGCAAAGCAACGTATTCAGGGCGGCGATATGAAAGTTATGAACGATAAAGCTAGCCCTCGTGTAGAAATTATTCGTCACCCCGATGTGCGCCGTTCGCTAATGGTGCAGAAGTCCTACAGCGAAGGCATGCGTGCGCTAGTTCTTTACACCGCATCTATCCAAGATGAGATTGAGCTGGCAGTAAAGGCCGGCGATGCAGATCGCATCAAAGATATGGAAGCACTTAATGATTTACTGCTTCCGGTTGTTAAAGGTTACGGTTCTGAAAAATCATGGACACTTCTTGGAACTGAATCACTACAAACATTTGGTGGCGCCGGATTTACTCGTGATTGGCCACTTGAACAATATGTGCGCGATGCCAAGATCGATACTTTGTATGAAGGCACAACTGCAATTCAAGGTCTTGACTTCTTCTTCCGTAAAATTGTTAAAGATGGTGGCCGCGCAATTGGCTTACTTGGCAAAGAAATTAAAACTTTTGCCGAAACTGGTGGCGCACATGCTGCTGAGAAAGAAGCACTGCTTAAGGCACTCGGTGATTTAAATGCGATCATCGCTACCTTGATTGCTCATGCAACGGAATCTCAAACTGATCCCGAGAAAATTTACACCGTTGGTTTAAATACTTCACGCTGCTTGATGGCTGTTGGCGACATAATTACTGCTTGGTTACTACTACGTCAGGCAGATATTGCTCTGGCCAAGATTCCTAACGCTGGCAAAGATCTTGAGTTCTATAACGGCAAGATCGCCTCAGCTAAGTTCTTTGTAACCAATTATTTGCCACACATCACCGCTGATCGCAAAATTGTCGAAGCAAC
>CAZUWN010000156.1:0-2140 GCA_964624105.1 uncultured Candidatus Planktophila sp.
CTTGAATTTGAACCAATTGATAATGAGCGATTCCCGGTAATTGAACTTGCGCGCAGATGTGGCGAGTTAGGCGGGGGATTGCCAGCGATCTTTAATGCAGCAAACGAAGTTGCAGTTGCTGCGTTCTTAGCCGGGCAGATCTCGTTTAACTCAATTATTGAAAGTGTTGATTTAGCCGTGCAGAAGTTAGGTTCGGCTGTGAATCCAATTAGAGATCTCGCCGATGTCAGTGCCATCGAGAATGATGCCCGTAAAGTAGCGGGCGAGATCCTTGAGAAAGTGGCGAAGTAATGGAATTTATCGGCATAGTGGCATTTGTAGCAGCGTTGCTCTTCTCAGTAATGGTGCATGAATTCGGGCACTACATAACTGCGCGTAAATTTGGCATGAAAGTTACCGAATTTTTCCTTGGTTTCGGCAAGCGCATCTGGTCCACGCAACGTGGCGAAACTGAGTTTGGCATCAAGGCGATTCCAGCTGGCGGTTACTGCCGAATCTCGGGCATGACGGTTCGCGACGAGATGGATCTGGGCGAAGAAGATCGCGCCTTCATTAAGGCATCTTCCGGGCGGAAATTGATCGTACTTGGCGCCGGCTCTTTTCTGCACTTTGTTTTAGGTTTCGTTATTTTGCTAATCCTTTTTATTGGCATCGGTACCAATCGCATTACCCCGCAAGTAGCACAAGTATCAGATTGCATTCCAGTTGCTAGCGAAGCATGTACTAGCTCTTCGCTTCCATCGCCAGCAAAGGCGGCAGGCATTAAAGCTGGCGATTACATTATGGCAATTAATAACCAGCCAGTTGAGAATTGGGCAGATGATGTTCAGGTAATCCGCGATTCAGCGGGCAAAGAATTAACACTTTCAATTTATCGTGATGGTGAAAAGATCACTATTACTGCGACGCCAGTTATGCGCGAAGTTAATGGCGAATCGCGTGGCATTCTCGGCATCATTAATGAAGTAGCAAATGTTCGCAGTGATCCAATTAAAGCTACTAAAGATTCAATTTCACTAAGTAAAGAGTTCTTAGTTTCGAGTGTGAAATCTTTAGTGGCACTCCCTGCCAAAATTCCTTCCCTTTGGGGCCAAACGTTTCAAGGTGAAGAACGCGATGCCGATGGCTTAATTGGCATCGTTGGCGTGGCTGCAGTTTCTGGGCAAGTAACTTCATCTGACCAAATGACTTGGACCGAACGCATCGGGGCCTTCTTGCTAATTGTGGCCAGCCTTAATTTCTTTGTTGGCGTCTTTAACTTATTGCCAATCTTGCCGCTCGATGGTGGCCATATGGCGGTTGCGATTGCCGATGAAATCAGGGCGTTTTTGGCTCGCTTGCGTGGAAAGCCAAGACCTAAGGCAATCGATGTAACAGTGCTCACGCCAATTACGATGGTGGTCTTTGTTTTGTTGGCAGTGCTGACCGTCATGCTCCTTGTGGCAGACATTATTAATCCAGTTAATCTCAATCTTTAGCGCTTCAGGCCGCACTTAGGGCAGAATAGCGACATGGTTGATCTTGGAATTCCCGCAGCACCTCCTGCCGCTTTAGCCCCACGTCGCAAAACCCGTCAGCTTCAAGTTGGCAAAGTGGGCGTCGGCAGTGATTCTCAGGTCAGCGTGCAATCTATGTGCACCACTTTGACCTCTGATGTAAATGCCACCTTGCAACAGATCGCTGAGTTAACTGCCTCTGGTTGCCAAATTGTGCGCGTTGCAGTGCCGAGCCAAGATGATGCCGATGCGTTGGCGCAGATTGCCAAGAAGTCACAGATTCCAGTGATTGCTGATATTCACTTTCAGCCAAAATATATTTTCGCAGCCATCGATGCAGGTTGCGCAGCAGTTCGCGTTAACCCAGGCAACATCAAGCAGTTCGATGACAAAGTTAAAGAAGTTGCTAAGGCCGCTGGCGATGCTGGGATTCCGATTCGCATCGGCGTAAATGCTGGTTCGTTAGATCCACGCTTGTTAGCCAAGTACGGAAAAGCAACTCCGGAAGCGTTAGTTGAATCAGCGATCTGGGAAGCCTCCCTTTTTGAAGAGCACGGTTTTTCAGATATCAAAATTTCAGTAAAACATCATGATCCAGTAATTATGGTCAAGGCTTATCGCTTACTTGCAGCGCAAACTACTTA
>CAZUWN010000157.1:0-2120 GCA_964624105.1 uncultured Candidatus Planktophila sp.
TAAACAAAATGACCATTGCTTTACGGCGGCGAACAATAACGTGACCAAGTTTCTCGAACATATGCGAACTCTACCGAAAGGGCTAGACTTACCAATTATGAGTGAGCTATTTCCCAAGGTGACTTCAGATGAAGTTGATCACGAACAATCTATTGAAGATGCTAAACGTGATGCCGAAATTGCTGGCGATAAGCCGCCGCATCACGACGACTAAGTAATTTCTAAATTATTCAGGCTTAGAAGCCGGCGGTGTTGGAACAGATGTGACAGCCGGCACCGACGCAGTTGAACTTTTAGCCGAATCAGTCTTATAGAAACCTGAGCCTTTAAAAACTACCCCGACAGCGGAATAAACTTTTTTGATTTCGCCTTTGCACTCTGGGCATTCGGTTAGAGAGTCTTCGGTAAATGATTGAAAGGCTTCGAATTCATGGCCGCATGCGGTGCAGGCATATTGATAAGTTGGCATTCGATTCCTTTCCGGCTCTAGCGATTAAAATTTAAGCCTGTTGGATAGGCGTAGTAGAGGGAAGTCTAAAGAAGTGGGACGATTGAGGCTAATCGGAGCGGGCCAGAAAGGGTAAATCATGAAGTTGAAGCAATTTTGTGGTGTTCTCGCAACAGTAATTCTGATGGCAATTCCAGTTGCTAATGCGAATGAACTAGTCACAACCGACCCGGCAAGTGGTTCGACTGTATTGGTATCACCTAGTGCTGTAACACTCATTACTTCAGTGCCACTAATGGCCGATGGAAATAGTGTTGAAGTTACCGACCCTTCAGGTAATCGTGTCGATGATGGAACACTAGCAATTGCAGATACTGAAGCACTGGTTGGGCTAATTCCACTAACTGTTGGTGGCTACTACACCGTTAGTTACACGCTGCTCGCCGAAAATGATATTCCGCTAACAGGAAATTATCGCTTCAACTTTACTGCGCCAGATACCGTTTCATCACAATCGCCATCTCCGATTGCAATAGACGCAACGGCTAGCGCGCAGCCAAGTGCGGGCAGCAGCAAGGGAACCGATTTCTTAGTAATCATGTTATTAGTTCTATCTATTTTAGTTCTTGTCGGATTAGGAATGTATGCGCGGAAAATCTTTAGCGAAAGATGAGCCAATCGCTAATTAGCAGCTTATTGACCGTTTTTAAATTTACTTCAATAACTTCAAGTTTTTTCTTAGTAGGCGTTCTTCTGGCAATAACTTTCTTAACTCTTGATATAAATGGAAAAGTGGCTCAAACAAATTTTGAATTAAGAAAACTTGCGGCAATCGCAAGTTTAATTTGGATGTTATCTAATCTCTCTTTTATTGTTTTAACCTTGGCAAATATTCTGAATTCCAGTGTTTCAGAAGTTTTACAGCCAAATATTTTGCGCTCATTCCTCTTGCAAATTCCACTTGGTCAATATCTATTTACCCAGCTCTTACTTTCCATCTTGATTTCAATAATTATTCCTCGGTTTAACTCAATCGGGACCGGTACATTTTTATTACTTGCCACGTTGCTGGCGATCGTAATTCCAGTTTTTCAGAGCCATTCGGCATCTGGTGGTTCACACTTAATGGCCATTGGTTCGCTCGCGATACATGTAATTGCACTTGCTCTTTGGGTCGGTGGCGTATTTGCGC
Organism: uncultured Candidatus Planktophila sp.; assembly: GCA_964624105.1. Taxonomy (GTDB): domain Bacteria; phylum Actinomycetota; class Actinomycetes; order Nanopelagicales; family Nanopelagicaceae; genus Planktophila. The sequence continues at coordinate 1,641 of CAZUWN010000157.1, forward strand.
TAGCGTTTTTAACCCCTGAAAACAGAGCTGCTGCTGTGCCGCGCTTTAGCGTGATGGCGCTTTGGGCGGCAATTGCAGTTGTAGTTAGTGGCAGTGTAAATGCCTATATCCGCCTTAACTTTAAAGAAGCGTGGGGTAGTAGTTATACCTACTTAGTTATAGCTAAAGTCTTTCTCACTACTTGCTTGATCGTAATCGGTTACTTGCATCGCAGAAATTTGAAGAAATTATCTGAACTCAAAGGTTCTAAATTCCTGCAATTAATTTTGGCTGAAATTGTCATCATGGTTCTTACATTGGTTATTGGTTCGCGACTGGCTTCTAGTCAGCCACCAGAGCGCGAAACAGGTTTAGCTGTAGACCGTGCCTTATCTATTGTGGGCGTCAAGATGCCATCGGCACCAAATCTCTCACGCATATTTTTCGGTTACGAACCAGATGCGTTCATGATTGGTTTACTAGTCATTGCAGTTGCGCTCT
>CAZUWN010000158.1:0-2097 GCA_964624105.1 uncultured Candidatus Planktophila sp.
TCGCTGATTATGGAGTTTTACTCTCCCTTGGAAAAGTTGTGGCAAATTTACCGGCTGCCGAATTAAAAGCAGATGCATCTTTGCGCGCTGCTTACTTGGGATATTAGGGGTAGCCGCGATGGAACAATTCTTAGCAGCTGTTTTCGCCGGAACTGCAAGCGGCTCAATCTATGCACTCGTTGCCCTCGGTTTAGTTTTGGTCTGGCGCGGTGCTGGAGTAATTAACTTTGCGCAAATGGGCCAGGCCATGTTTAGTACTTACGTTGCATCAACCCTAATTATGAATGGGTACTCCTACTGGGTTGCTTTCTTTATAGCGCTAGCCGTTGGTACCGCACTCGGTACCGCTATTGATTTATTGGTAATGCGACCACTCTCTGGAAAACGCGGCTCAGCTATTTTGGCCAGCCCAGCTATGCGTGCAACAGTTCCAGTAATTGCATCCCTTGGAATTTTAGGAATTCTGCAATCAGCTGCTGGCATGATTTGGGCGGCTGAAGAGCGTGGCTTCCCAGCTCCAGTTAGCACGCTAGGTCTCTCTTTTGGTGGCAATATAATGCCATTTACCGCCTTTGATTTATTTGTAATCGGCATTGTGTTAGTAACTCTGATAATTACGACAATCTTTTTTCAGAAAACCGGCATGGGCCTGGCAATGCGCGCCAGTGCGCTTAACCCAGAAGTGGCACGGTTAAGTGGAATTCGCACGAGTTCGGTGCGCTCCTTGAGTTGGGCTATTTCAGGGGCGGCATCATCTCTTGCCGGTTTATTGGTTACGCCGAGCGCCAATCTTTCACCAAATACCCTCGATTTAATTCTTATTATCGGTTTCACCGCAACAGTTATTGGTGGCCTAGATAGCTTGCCAGGTGGAGTGATAGGTGGCTTTATTTTGGGGCTAGTTATCTCATTTGTTAATGTCTATAGCTCGCCTTCCGATATTTTCCTAGCGATCTTGGCGCTTCTATTGATTGTCTTGTTAGTACGCCCACAGGGAATACTTGGCAGCAAAGAGGTGCGCCGTGTTTAAGCACATCCAAACTGGGAATGCTCTTAAATCAATTATTTTCTTCGCAATAATTTTTTACCTAGGAAAAATTTTTGATCCTTACAACCAGGGTCAACTTTCAGTGGTGTTGATGTATTTTGTTGGAATTTTATCAATCACTTTCTTGACCGGGCTATCTGGTCAAATTTCACTTGGCCAAGGTGCGCTTATGGCAGTTGGTGGATATACCTGCGCCTTAGTTGTATTGAATTTAGGTTTGAATTACTGGCAATCAATCATCATCGCAGTCTTTGCTTCATTAGTTGCGGGCTGGATTTTAGGAATTACTGCTGCACGTTTATCTGGGCCGTATTTAGCCGGTACCACTTTGGTGATCGCACTAGCGATTCCATCTCTAGCAAATCGATTTGAGTCGGTCTTCGGAGGCGATGTTGGTCTAAGTGTGGATTTTGGAAATCCACCAGAATGGTTATCGAGTGCAATAGGCGAGATCGGTTATGAGCAATGGCAATTATTTGCAACCCTGCCCTTTGCTTCAATCGCACTTTACTTAGCGCTAAATTTGTTTAAATCTCGTACGGGTCGCAGTTGGCGTGCAGTTCGAGATCATGAAATCGCAGCTTCGCTTACCGGCGTTAATGTGCAGCGAATAAAAATATTTACTTTTGTAGTTGCTTCAGGTTTCGCTGGTTTAGCTGGTGCCCTGTATGGCTTGCGCGGAATTGTGGGCCCCAGCGTTTATCCAATTTCACTTTCACTCGCACTATTAACTGGTGCTGTGCTGGGTGGGTTACGCAGTATCGGGGGCGCTTTTATCGGAGCAGTGTTGGTTGTCTTCCTGCCAGACTTAATCGAAGCGATAAGTGGCTCTTGGGAGTTGGCCCCTCAAATCAGTAACTATCTACCTGCCATGGTCGCCGGCATCCTGCTGATTCTGACCGTAGTCTTAAATCCAGCTGGTGTGGCTGGAGGGCTCCATCATCATAAGTCGCGCCACAAGTAGATTGCTCAAGTAACGCCCGAATAACGATTTCCGTGTGGCTAGGTCATTTTGTTCACTTTCTGTTCACCCTCTGATAGTTTGAGCG
>CAZUWN010000159.1:0-2087 GCA_964624105.1 uncultured Candidatus Planktophila sp.
TCCATCGCGCCCCAGTTGTATTCAGCAACTGCGATCTGGTCGTACTTACCGAATGGGTATGCGAGGCCGAAAGTCTCTTCGAAGTAAGCGAAACCTTGCTTAGTAACTTCGAAGATGTTTTCAGCATCAACATGCTTAAAGAAAGATTTACGAGCATAGATGCCAAGAGGGATTGTCTTCTCGCCCTTATATTCATCGTGCACGCTCTGATAGGCACCGGCGACAATTGCAGTTACATAAGTTGCGATTACTTGTGATTCTGCGAATTGAATAAATTTCTTATCGCCACCTAGATCTTTAGTTGCTTCTACGCCGTAGTTAGAAATAACTTCCCAATGCGCAGGGACAATAGTGCTAATTTTGAAAGTTGCTTTTTGATCTGGTTGATCAAAGCAGGCATACATACGACGAGCATCGCCAGTTTCGAACTGGGTATATAGGTAGACCTCATCATCAGCTGGGTCAACGAAACGGTGTAAGCCTTCGCCAGAGTTTGAATAAACCCCATCGTGTTCGATCTCAAGAACGTTATCGGCAGCAATCGCTGGCAAGAAAACAGTCTCACCATCGAACTTCGGATCAAACTCAACGCCATTTAGTTTGGCGGAGTAAACCTTGGAGCCACAGCAGTCAATAAAAGTTGTCGCACCAGGCTTTAGCCCTGCGAACTTAACTGTGGTCTTAACTCGAAAATTCTCGGCCCCAGTAGTTAGGTCTAGATCGATCGCGTAACTTGCGACCTTCAAGATGGCTGAACGTTCAGCGGCTTCAATTTGGGTGATATTCGTACCTGGCACGAGGGCTCCTTATTAATAGCCAAAGCTGATACTTCGGCTCCCGATTGGGGTTCGCAATCTAAGCATGAAAGAGTGCTCTAGTGGAAAGCAGAGCAGTCAGGTCATACAAATTACGCGGGCGCCGGATTACTGAGGGCCAGCAAGAGGCTTGGGATCGCCTGTGGCCTGTTTTCGGCATCGAATACTCTGATCAGAAAATAAACCTGGCTGAGTTATTTCCAGATTCAAAACGGATCATTATGGAAATTGGTTTCGGAATGGGTGAGGCCACAGCTCAGATTGCTGCCGCAGATCCCACAACAAGTTATTTAGCAGTTGAAGTTCATCGTCCTGGCATCGGCAAACTTCTTCTGCGCATCGAAGAAGGCGGGCTTAAAAATCTTCGCACCATCGAAGGCGATGCCTTTGAAGTTTTCGAGCAGATGATTGTTGATTCATCCCTTGATGGCGTGCACTTATTCTTTCCTGACCCATGGCCAAAGGCGCGACACTTCAAGCGTCGCATCGTGAATCAAGAATTCATTGCAGCAGTGGCCGCCAAATTAAAACCTGGTGCGTTTTTTCACATCGCCACTGATTGGCAGCCATATGCAGAATGGATTGCTGAAGAATTTACTAAACAAACTTTCTTTACCGGGGGAGAAGTTGATCGCCCGGATTGGCGACCGCTAACTCGCTTTGAAGATCAAGGAATAAATAAAGATCACCCAGTTGCTGACTTTAGATTTATTAAGAAGTAATTACTTTATTTTGCCAGTTGTTTCGAAGTTGCTCATTTGATTGATGCGACGAATATGTCGTTCATCGCCACTAAATGGGGTGGCCAAGAAAGCATCGATAAATGCTTGGCAATCTTCGATTGAATGCAAACGACCACCAACTGAAATCACATTTGCATTGTTATGTTCACGAGCAAGCTTGGCTGTTTCTAAACTCCACACTAGAGCTGCGCGAACGCCATTAACTTTATTCGCCGCCATTTGCTCACCATTGCCAGAACCACCAATAACAATGCCAAAAGAGCCTGGTTCAGCAGCGGTTGCTTGCGCAGCTGGAATACAAAAGACGGGGTAATCATCAAGTGCGTCATATTCAAAAGGGCCGTGGTCTTTAACTTCATGACCTTTGCCAGTTAAGTAAGCAGATAAAGCGTTCTTTAACTCAAGGCCCGCATGATCACTACCGATATGAATACGCATGTGCGAATCTAATCATGAGAAAACCCGCCACCGATGTTCTTGGTGACGGGTTTTCTGCCCTACGGAAGGAGGATCTATAAGTTAGAAGTTT
>CAZUWN010000160.1:0-2069 GCA_964624105.1 uncultured Candidatus Planktophila sp.
CCGGCCGCCGAATTAAAAGCAGATGCCTCTTTGCGCGCTGCCTATTTGGGATATTAGGAGGAAACGCGATGGAACAATTCTTAACAGCCGTTTTCGCCGGAATTGCAAGCGGTTCAATCTATGCACTCGTTGCACTTGGTTTAGTTTTAGTATGGCGTGGCGCTGGCGTAATTAATTTTGCGCAAATGGGTCAAGCCATGTTTAGTACTTATGTTGCATCAACCCTAATTATGAATGGGTACTCTTACTGGATTGCTTTCTTTGTAGCACTTGCCGTAGGTACTGCACTTGGTACCGCAGTTGATCTACTTGTGATGCGACCTTTATCTGGAAAAAGAAGTTCCGCGATGTTAGCTAGCCCCGCTATGCGTGGAATAGTTCCAGTAATTGCATCCCTTGGTATTTTAGGAATTCTGCAATCAGCTGCTGGCATGATCTGGGCGGCTGAAGAACGCGGATTTCCGGCACCAGTTAATACGCTGGGACTTTCGATCGGCGGCACTGTGATGCCATTTACTGCCTTTGATTTATTTGTAATCGGTATCGTATTAGCAACGCTAATTGTCACTACCATTTTCTTTCAGAAAACTGGCATGGGTCTGGCAATGCGTGCGAGTGCACTTAATCCAGAAGTGGCACGATTAAGCGGAATTCGCACTAGTTCAGTACGCACCTTGAGTTGGGCTATTTCAGGCGCAGCATCATCTCTTGCTGGCTTGCTAGTTACTCCAAATGCCAATCTTTCACCTAATACCCTCGATTTAATTTTAATAATCGGCTTCACGGCATGTGTTATCGGTGGTTTAGATAGTTTGCCAGGTGGCGTACTTGGTGGCTTTATCTTGGGGCTAGTTATCTCATTTGTTAATGTTTATAGCTCGCCTTCCGATATTTTCCTAGCGATCTTGGCCTTTCTTTTAATTGTTTTATTGGTTCGCCCACAAGGCATTCTTGGTAGCAAAGAGGTGCGCCGTGTTTAAACACACCCAAAAAGGCAATGCAATTAAATCAATTATTTTCTTTGCGATAATTTTTTACTTAGGAAAAATTTTTGATCCTTACAACCAGGGTCAACTCTCAGTGGTATTGATTTATTTCATCGCAATTCTTTCGATTACATTCTTGACTGGGCTCTCTGGCCAAATTTCACTTGGTCAAGGTGCGCTAATGGCAGTTGGTGGATATACCTGCGCCTTAGTTATATTGAACTTAGGTTTAACTTATTGGCAATCAATCATCATCGCTGTCCTTGCTTCATTAATTGCTGGTTGGATTTTAGGAATAACCGCTGCGCGTTTATCTGGCCCATATTTGGCCGGCACAACTTTGGTGATCGCACTTGCAATTCCATCACTGGCTACTCGATTTGAATCGGTCTTCGGTGGCGATGTCGGGCTTAGTGTGGATTTTGGAAATCCACCAGAATGGTTATCAGGCGCGATAGGCGAGATTGGTTATGAACAATGGCAACTGTTTGCAGTTCTGCCTTTTGCAACTATCGCACTTTACTTAGCCTTGAATTTATTTAAATCGCGCACAGGTCGAAGTTGGCGCGCAGTTCGTGATCACGAGATTGCAGCTTCGCTTGCTGGCGTAAACGTGCAGCGAATAAAAATATTTACTTTTGTGGTTGCTTCAGGTTTCGCCGGCTTAGCTGGTGCCATGTATGGCTTGCGCGGAATTGTGGGGCCCAGTGTTTATCCAGTTTCCCTTTCACTCGCGCTATTAACTGGCGCCGTTCTTGGTGGTTTGCGCAGCATTGCAGGGGCCTTTATGGGCGCTGCCCTCGTTGTATTCCTGCCAGACTTAATCGAGAAAATAACTGGCAGCTGGGAATTAGCCCCCCAGATCGGAAACTACCTGCCCGCCATGGTCGCCGGCGTTTTATTGATCCTGACAGTAGTCTTAAACCCAGCTGGTATCGCTGGCGCGCTCCATCATCACAAGCCACGCCACAAGTAGCCCGTTCAAGTAACGCCGCTTGTCTCATCAAATAACGCCCTTGTAACGATTACCGTGTGGCTAGGTCATTTTGTTCACTTTCTGTTCACCCTCTGATAGTTTGAGCG
>CAZUWN010000161.1:0-2068 GCA_964624105.1 uncultured Candidatus Planktophila sp.
TTTCTTTTTGGGCAAGATGGTGAAGTACGCAACCAAAAGATCCGGTAAAGCCAGGAGCTTCGTAACCTTTACGGTTTAGGAAAACGCACGACTCTTCAACAACTCTAGTTTTGCGTTCATTGTCTTCATCGGTCTCGGAAATTTGTAGCAAGCCGCCTGGCTTTTTTGGTTGGGCAACATCAAAGTACTGCCACATATCGCGAGTTAATAGTGCAGCTGCGCGTTGGGTGCGAGCTTCGTCTTCGGCATCTGAATACATTGCACCTTCAGTGCAGCAGCCATCATTTGGGCGATCTGCAAATACACCTTTGCAGCCATCGCCATAGATGCAGGTCCAATGTGAAGTTAACCAAGTGAGATCACACTTAAAGATCTCTTCGTCATCGTTAGGGTCAATAAACTCGACCCAATCGCGCGCAAAACCTGCTTTTACTTCGGACATAGAGGTTGAGCCTATGCGTAATTACCAAAAAGCGCACATCGCGAACAGGTACGATTGCGAGATGAAAACCGCGGTAATAGGTGCTGGAAATATGGGCGAGGCGTTAATCGCTGGCCTGATTGCTTATGGTGAAACCCCTACCAGTATTGCGGTTTGCGAGAAGCGGACAGAACGTGCGGTTGAACTAACTGGCCGATATGGAATTTCGATTGCTGAAATTGCAGATGCCGTGCGAGATGCCGATGCTGTTCTTTTAGTAGTTAAGCCGCAAGATATGGCTTCAGTATTGGCTGAAGTCGGAAGTGCGATTAACCCAGCTGCAGTAGTAGTTAGCTTTGCTGCTGGCAAAAAGATTGATTTCATCACTACTAATTTAGGGAAATCAAACTCGGTTATTCGCGTTATGCCAAATACGGCAACGATGGTTGGTGCCGGAATGGCGGCTATTTCGTTGGGTACTGGCGTTACATCAGCACAACGGGAATTTGTAGCTGGGTTTCTAGCTAAGTCTGGTCAAGTAGTTGAAGTTGCTGAAGAGTTACAAGATGCTGTTACGGCTACTAGTGGCTCTGGCCCTGCCTATTTCTTTGCCTTTGTCGAAGCTATGGTTGCTGGCGCAAAGGAACTTGGCTTGAGTTCAGAGGTTGCAACTCAACTAACAATTCAAACTTTGGTTGGCGCGGCTAAACTTTTGGCCGAGAGTGGCAAATCTGCGACTGAACTTCGCGAAAATGTAACGAGTCCTAATGGCACCACGGCTGCTGCTCTAAATTCCTTTAGCGATGGTGATTTAACAGAATTAGTCGCGAAGTCAATGAAGGCAGCTCGTGATCGTTCGATTGAATTAGCTTAAATGTTTAGAAAAATTGCGGCACTACTTAGCACCCTTCTAATTGTTTCGACTACTCCGCTAGTAGCTGCCCCGGTAATTCCATTAACGATCGTAAAAGCAGTACCAATGGATCAAGATATTGCTGGAATGTTAGTTGGCGACGCCGCAATATATTTATTTGGAAATACCCCAACCGGTGGTTATGTAACCGCTCTTAATAAAGATGGCTCTCAGAAATGGCTGCACAGCTTCTCTGACCAAACTGCTTTCACGATTTCAGCTGGCGCACTAGATGCCAGTGGAAATATCTGGTTAGCCGGAGCTTCTGCTGCGCCAATCGCAATTGCGGGCGCTGCTAACCCATCGCCAACAGCTGCGAATCCAGATGGCGTGGTTATTGGTGATGAAGGCGCAATTCGCCCTGATTTGAATAACTTAACTCTCTGGAAAGTAAGCAGTGCAGGAAGTGGCGCTGGTAAATATGAGTTACCACTTACTGCGCCAGTCTTGCCAACTTCATTGAGCGTTAATAAGAGTGGAATTTCAATAGTTGCTTGGCAGTCCGCAGGCTCAATGTTTGTGGCGGCGGATTTATTAGGAAAATTTGGCAAACCGCTAAGAGTTGGCAAAACGACTACAACTTTAGATAAAGTGATTCGAAACAGTGATGGCAGCAGTATTTTGCTGGGTAGCGGCACAGAACTATTTTTAGGAAATAAAGCTATCGGCGTTCGCGATGGTCTAATTGTGAAAGTTGATGCAATACCAAAAATTGTGCAATCAGTAAGAAGTGG
>CAZUWN010000162.1:0-2065 GCA_964624105.1 uncultured Candidatus Planktophila sp.
ACTGCTTCGCCAACTGCAACTTCAGACTTCTCGCCACTCTTGCGAACTCGTACTTCGACGTTGCCATTTGCTAGCGCCTTACCCACAACGACAATAATTGGGTTACCAATTAGCTCGGCATCTTTAAACTTCACGCCCGCACTTGGATCGCGACGATCATCAAGCATTACCGAAATTCCAATTGCTTCTAACTTGTTTCCTAGATCAAGGGCAGCTTCGAAAATTGCATCTTCTTTACCGGTTGCCACAATATGTACTTTGGCTGGTGCTAAATCAACTGGCCAATTAAGACCGATTTCATCGTGAGTTTGTTCGGCAATGGCAGCTACTGCGCGTGAAACGCCAATTCCATAAGAACCCATAGTGACAATCTGTGATTTTCCATTTTGATCAAGCACCGTCAGGTTTAAGGCCTCGGCATACTTGCGACCAAGTTGGAAAATGTGGCCGATCTCAATAGCGCGATCAATTACAACTGGTGTGGTGCACTCTGGGCAAGCATCACCGGCACGAACTTCGGCAGCTTCAACATAAGCATCTGGTGTGAAATCGCGGCCATTAACGACATTGCGAGCATGACGATCTTTTTCGTTTGCACCCGTTACCCATGAAGTACCTGGTGCAATTCGAGGGTCGGCGTAAACCGTAATGCCAGATTTCTTAGCATCCTGTGGTCCGATGTAACCCTTAACTAGGGCTGGGAACTTAGCGAAATCAGCATCTTCAAATACCCGCAGCTCGTGAATGCCCCCAATGTTTTCCTGGAAGCGCTTTAGATCAACTTCACGATCGCCCGGTACTAATACGCAAATAGCTTTGTTATCCGCCATCAGCATTACATTCTTTAAAGTATCGGCGCCGGTAAATCCCCCGCCGAACTTATTGTTTATCAATTCAACTAAAGTATCGATGGTTGGCGTATTTGGTGAATCAAAAGCTTCAACGGCCGGAGTTGCTGATGAGTCAACGCTGGCAACTTTAGTAACCATCGCTTCAACGTTTGCCGCAAAGCCACACTTAGGGCAGAGCACATAAGTATCTTCACCAGTTGAACATGGCGCTAAGAATTCTTCGGACTTTGAACCACCCATCGCGCCAGAGACAGCCTTAACAATGTTGTACTGCATGCCTAAACGATCAAAAGTCTTTACATAAGCTTGGCGATGGTTTTGATAGGAAACTTCTAGTCCGGCATCATCAATATCGAAGGAATAAGAATCTTTCATCACAAATTCGCGGCCGCGGATAATTCCACTACGTGGTCGGGCTTCATCGCGGAACTTAGTTTGAATCTGATAAATACTAAGTGGCAGATCTTTATACGATGAATATTCACCCTTAACCATTAGCGTGAACATTTCTTCGTGAGTTGGGCCTAGTAAATAATCTCCGCCTTTACGATCTTGCAGTCGAAAAAGCGCTGGGCCGTATTCTTCCCAGCGATTCGTGGCTTCATAAGCATCGCGTGGCAAAAGGGAAGGAAAATTAACTTCTTGAAAGCCAGCTGCATCCATCTCTTCGCGGATCACTCGCTCAATATTGCGAAGTGTGATTACGCCAAGTGGTAGCCAAGAATAAATTCCGGCAGCAATGCGGCGCACATAACCAGCGCGAACTAATAGTTTGTGGCTAGCTACTTCAGCATCGGCTGGATCATCACGAAGGGTGCGTAGAAAAAGCGTCGACATCTTTAGCATCAGGAAGTGCTCACAACTGGCTCACCTGAGGCAACGCCGGCAGCCTCCATCTCTTCAGCTAAACGCATTGCTTCTTCAATTAAAGTTTGAACAATCATCGATTCGGGCACAGTCTTAATTACTTCGCCCTTAACAAAAATCTGACCTTTGCCATTACCTGATGCCACACCAAGATCTGCTTCGCGCGCTTCGCCGGGGCCATTTACAACACAGCCCATTACTGCAACGCGAAGTGGCACAGTCATTCCTTCTAAGCCAGCTTGTACTTGCTCGGCCAAGGTGTAAACATCTACTTGGGCACGACCACATGATGGGCAAGAAACAATTTCTAGCTTACGTTGGCGCAAATTCAAAGATTCTAGAATTGA
>CAZUWN010000163.1:0-2049 GCA_964624105.1 uncultured Candidatus Planktophila sp.
GCCATTACTTTTAAAGTTGGCATCCGACGCATTTACATATTCTGTCAAAAATTCACCCGACAGATACGAATGTTCTGTCGGCTAACCTTTTAGCACGCGGGTACTACGGTTTGCATATGCGTAAAACGCTTATTTTGAGCCTGCTTTTCGCCCTTGCGCTGCCGCAAAATTCATACGCTGCCAGTAAATCCATCACCGGAGAACTTGGCCAGACTCTTACCGCTTCAGCAACAATGGTTGCTAATAACGCAGTTATTACCGTAACCGGAAAACGCTTTGATGAAACCGTCGGGCTTTATTTAGCAATTTGTGTGGTTCCTAAAAAAGGATTACAGCCAACGCCATGCGGTGGTGGCATTAACAAGTCTGGTGTTGGCGAAGGTTCATTTTGGATTTCCTCAAACCCGCCACCATACGGAGTCGGTTTAGCAGATCCCTTTAACCCTGGTGGCCGTTTCAGTTACAAAATTCGAGTGAGTAAGAAAATTGGCAAGTTTGACTGCAAGAAAGTTAAGTGTGCCGTGACTGTAAGAGCAGATCATTTAAGAAGTGAAGATCGTAGCTATGACCTTTATTTACCGATTACATTCAAATAGGAGATCCAAATGAAAAGAATAATTCTGGCAGCGTTCGTAGTCGCAGGGCTATTAGTTGCACCAACTACAGCAAATGCGCAAGCCAAAGTAGTTGGCGGGCCACTAACTGAACTATCAGCTGCGCCAACAATTAACTTATCGATCAGTGGGTTTCCGACCAAGGCTGGCCTTTATTTCTTGCAGTGCACCGCGCCAACCGGGCCAACCCGCCCCACCACTTGTAATGATGCAGCGCAACTCTGGATCTCAACTGAACGTGGCGCCAATTTTCTTCCAACTGCAAATATCGTATTCAAGCCGGCAGCAAGTTATAAAACCCGTACCGGCGAAGAGATTGATTGCCGCAAAGTTTCCTGCGGAATCTATATTCGCTATGACCATAACAACGGCACAGATTTCAGCGAAGATAACTTCATCGCCCTGACCTTTAAAAGCGGCGACAACACACCAACACTGGTAAGTGATGAAATTACTGCCTCAATTGGCGGCGTTGCATTGAGCCAGAGAAACCCAATTACGATGGCTTATCGTGCTCCAGGGCTACTGCTAGCAAGTGCTAAATCAGGTGCTGCGTTGACCTATAAGTCATATGCACCAGCTTGCACGCTAGTTAATGGAGTTGTTACCGCCCTTAAAGGCACTGGTGCCTGCGATATCGGCGTGACTTCACCTGGCAATGCAACCTACGGGCCAATTGAAGTTCATTTCCCAATTTACCTAACAACTGGCAATGATGGAATCTTGAATAAGGCATATCCGACCACGATGAAGGTCTATAAGAGTCTTTCTCTAAAGAGCGATAGTTTGTTTGGCGAGACATTGAAGTTTAAAACATCAAGTAAAGCTTGCCGAGTTTTGAAAAACAAAGTGATCGCTCTAAAAAAGGGTGACTGCTTAATCTCAATAACTGGGCCAAGTGTGGCGAATCTATTTACAGGTGTTAAAGACACCCACAAAATTACGATTCAATAAGAGTTCGTAAACCGGCAATACAGAACGCAGTGGTCTTTGAGATTTCAATCTCTGCGCTATTGCCGTTTTCAATTCGCTTAGTTGCCGCATCAGTAAGTGACTGAATCATGCTTAAGGCATAGTTCAGATCGCGCACACCAATTTCGGTTAGCGCAGATGTTAATGGGGCTAGCAACGCACGGTGAGCAGCCCCGATTTCAGCACTGCGATTAACAGGTAAGGAGGTTGCACTTAACGCTTTAGCTAATAAGTGACGACCATCGGCAATGTATTGCAGGGCCGAATTAATCCAATTAGCAATTGCTTCTTCCGGCAAGTTCGCTGGCTCGACAGCTGTCACCAAGATGTCGGTAAATGCTGATAGCTCTTCAATAATTAAATCTGCTACCAACTCAGCGCTACTGCCGAAATATTCATAAACTGAAGTTCGGGCTAACCCTGCTCGTTGCGCAACAGCTGCAACCGTAATTGCTTCACTGCC
>CAZUWN010000164.1:0-2044 GCA_964624105.1 uncultured Candidatus Planktophila sp.
GCCCAAGGGCAAATTTGAATCTGAGTAATATGCAATCTTTCCATTACGGTTCGCGCAACAATCGCACCGGCAGTTATCTGTTTCGCGCGACTGGCTGATACGCCCGGAAGTTCTGCGCGAGATTTATTAGACATCTCACTTAATTTAGGAATCATCATCATTAGGGCGCTTAGCTCTAAAACATTTGGATCGCCTTTAAACCAATGAGCACCTAATCGAGCAAGTGTGCGAAAAGTTTTACTAGTTGCCACAAATTGATCGGCGGCATGTTCAACAATTTCTTCAGGCAGTTCAGAAACTACTAACTCGCGCACCTTGGACTCAAGGTTTCTGATTTCCTTACTTGTGTAAGGATCGTTATCTAAAAATTCTCGAGTAAGCCGAGCAGCACCTAGCGGTAACGAGATAGTCGCCTCCGGATGCTCGTCATCACCTAAACCAATTTCTAGCGAGCCGCCGCCAATATCAATTACAAGCAGTCGACCACTTGACCACCCATACCAACGACGCGCAGCAAGAAAAGTCATGTTTGCTTCTTCGTCACCCGAAAGAATATTTATCTCAATGCCAAATTCTTCATTTAGGTTTGCCAAGATCTGCGCACCATTACGAGCATCTCGAATAGCCGATGTTGCAAAAGCCAAGATTTCATCTGTCTTAAATTCGCGGGCGTGATCTACAGCATCAGAGATAGCTTGGCGCAGCAGCGTTATTCCATCCTCAGTGATCTCATTAGATTTATTAAGATAATCAGTTAAGCGCAGCTCGACTTTTTGATTCGTGGTCGGGCTTGGCCGTGCACCTGGGTGGGCATCTACTACCTGCAGGTGAATAGTGTTCGATCCAAGATCTAGAACACCGAGTCGCATAGGCGCAATCTACAGGGGAATTGCTGGGCGTAATGTTAACGATTTCTGAATTTCTCGATCTCCTGCCATAATTACGACCCTTGCAGCGATGTAAGTAAAGGCCTCCCTAGCTCAGTGGTAGAGCAACGCACTTGTAATGCGTAGGTCGTCAGTTCAATCCTGACGGGGGGCTCCAGATTTTAAAACGAGCGTAACTACCAACTTGTTAGACTACGAGCCATGAGCACACCAATTAATCCAGAGTTTCAACCTGGCTTTGATGACCTTTGGCGCGCCAATGAAGATTATGCAAAAAGTTTTAAATACAGCGAGCTAACTGGCCGAGCAGCGCGTGGTTTAGCAATTGTTACCTGCATGGATTCTCGCATCAATCCGCTTTCGGTAGTTGGTATGAAATCTGGTGATGCCAAAATTTTACGTAATGCCGGAGCTCGCGTCACGCAAGATGTACTTCGTACCTTAGTTTTAGCAACTTATTTACTTGGCGTTGATCGCATTTTGGTAATGCCACACACCGATTGTCGAATGGCCCAAGAGGATGAAGAAGTTATTCATGCCATGATCGAAGAAAAACATGGCGTAGATACTCGCTCACTTGAATTTAATACCGTAGTTGATCAGCGCGCTGCCCTAAGCCAGGATCTCGCGCGCATCAGAGCATTTCCGCTGATCCCTAAGAATGTAATTGTTAGTGGCGGGATTTATCACGTAGCGACCGGCAAGATTGAGCCAATCGAGAGTTAAGCAGGGCTAGTGCGGCGAATTGGTTGTCTAGTTACTGGATAAGACTGATCGCTTAAAAAGCTTTTAATAAGTGCGGTAACAATTTCAGGTTTTTCTTTTACTAACCCATGCGAAGTTCCGGGAACAATTGCTAATTGACCAAGCGATAGAGATTCATAAAGCTCAATCGAATGTGAATGTTTTACAACATCATCATCGCCAGCCATTACTAGCGTTGGCACACTTATCTGCGCAATCTCTTTAATTTCTATATTTGGTTCAACTTTCCAAATTTCATGCATTTTTGCGATCTTGATATCTAGCGTCTCCGGAGCATCGGGTGACATCTCAGCGTACTCGGCTCGATATTCATCGCTGATTCCAGCTGGATCAAATACCGGTAGCTCTACTATCCCATCTGCATTGAAGTTAGCCGCAATGGAAACAATTGA
>CAZUWN010000165.1:0-2027 GCA_964624105.1 uncultured Candidatus Planktophila sp.
AATGGCAAGTAAGAAGGGTGTCTCCTCGACACGTAACGGTCGCGATTCAAATCCACAGTACTTAGGCATCAAGCGTTTTGGTGGCCAACTAGTAAACAGTGGCGAAATTCTTGTTCGTCAACGCGGTACTCACTTTCACCCAGGCAAGAATGTTGGCCGCGGTAAAGATGACACCCTGTTCGCTCTAGCTGCTGGTGCAGTTGAGTTCGGTAAGGCTCGTGGTCGTCGCGTTGTAAACGTGGTTCCTGTAGCTTAATTTTCGGTTCTCATAAAAGAGCGAGCCGCACGTATGCGTGGCTCGCTTTTTTAATTCCATTAAGTAAATGATGCAAGGTTTAAGTAAGGAGTAGCAATGACAACATTCGTTGATCGTGTAACTCTTTATGCCGCTGCCGGAAAAGGTGGCGATGGTTGCGTTTCAGTTAAGCGCGAAAAATTTAAGCCACTGGGTGGACCAGATGGCGGTAACGGTGGACGCGGCGGCGATGTAATTCTGGTCGTTGATCCAGATGTAACTACGCTGCTTGATTTCCACCACTCACCACATCGTCGCGCAACATCAGGACATCAAGGTTATGGCGATCGTAAAGATGGTGTTTACGGAACTGATTTAATTCTTGGCGTCCCAAATGGCACAGTTATTTTCGATGATCGCGGAAATCAGTTAGCTGACTTAGTTGGTACTGGTACTACCTTTATTGCAGCCCAAGGTGGCTTTGGTGGCCTTGGCAACCTGGCACTCTCATCTTCTAAGCGTCGTGCACCAGGTTTCGCGTTACTTGGCGAACCAGGCGAAGAGCGCACACTGCAGCTTGAACTAAAAAGTGTTGCTGATATCGCACTGGTTGGTTATCCAAGTGCCGGTAAATCTTCGCTGATCGCAGCTATCTCTGCAGCACGTCCGAAGATTGCGGAATATCCATTTACTACTTTGGTTCCAAACCTTGGTGTGGTTAATGCAGGAGACACACGTTTCACAGTCGCCGATGTGCCAGGTTTAATTCCAGGTGCTAGTCAAGGTAAAGGTTTAGGCCTTGAGTTCTTGCGTCACGTTGAACGTTGCGTTGCACTTGTTCACGTTCTCGATTGCGGCACACTTGAAACTGATCGTAATCCGATTCAGGATCTCGAAGTTATCGAAGCTGAACTGGCCGAATATGGTGGTCTCGAAGATCGCCCACGCATCATTGCACTAAACAAAATTGATATTCCTGATGGTGCCGCGATGGCCGACATGGTCGCCGATACGTTGCGCGAAAAAGGCTACGAGGTTTATCCAGTTTCAGCTGCCAGCCGTGAAGGTCTAACGAATTTAACTTATGCCATGGCGCGATTGATTCAAGCATCACGTGCATCAATGGCAAAAGAAGAGCGCACGCGAATTATCTTGCGCCCAACTGCAGTTGATGATTCAGGTTTCACAGTTAAGGCAAATGAAGATGGTTCATTTACTGTGCGCGGCGCCAAAGTTGTGCGATGGGTTCGTCAAACAAACTTTAAGAACGCCGAAGCAATTGGTTACTTAGCCGATCGCTTGGCCCAACTCGGCGTTGAAAAAGAACTTTATAAAAAAGGTGCAGTTGCAGGTAGTGAAGTTCGCATTGGTTCTGGTGAAAGCGAAGTGGTATTTGATTGGGAGCCAACGATCGAAGCAGGTGCCGAACAGTTAGCCGGTCACTTACATCGCCGTGGCGAAGATTCGCGCCTTGAAACAACTTGGAAACCTGTTAATCGTATTGATGATGTGCTCAGCGAAGATGAAATCGCCAAGCAGTGGGAGTACAACATTTCTGACCCACACAACCCTAAAATTGCCGATGTCGTAGATCTTGAATTAGCTCAATTGGATGGAGATGATGAGTGATGGCCCGAAACTCAATCGCCAGCGCCAAGCGCATTGTTATCAAGATTGGCTCTTCCTCTCTAACTGGTAGCGCCGGTTCGGCACTAGATCCAGCTGCCGTTGAAAAAATCGTGGCAATTGTCGCTGCCGCTAAATCACGTGGAGCCGAAGTTCTAGTTGTTTC
>CAZUWN010000166.1:0-2006 GCA_964624105.1 uncultured Candidatus Planktophila sp.
TCGCCATTAGTTGCTTTAACTTCAACAACGCCATCACCAATTTCAAGTAGTGATACGTCGAAAGTTCCGCCACCTAAGTCGAAAACTAGAATTGTTTGTTCTTGATCGCCTTTATCAAGACCGTATGCAAGTGCTGCAGAAGTTGGCTCGTTGATAATGCGAAGCACATTTAAGCCAGCAATTTCGCCAGCTTCTTTAGTTGCTTGACGTTGTGCATCGTTGAAGTAAGCCGGCACCGTAATAACGGCATCGGTTACTGTTTCGCCAAGATATGCCTCGGCATCGCGCTTTAGCTTCTGCAACACACGTGCTGAGATCTCTTGTGCGGTGTATTTCTTGCCATCAATATCAATTGTCCAATTAGTACCCATGTGACGCTTTACTGAACGAATAGTGCGATCAACATTTGTTACTGATTGACGCTTCGCAACTTCACCGACTAGTACTTCGCCATTCTTAGCAAAAGCCACAATCGATGGAGTAGTACGTGCACCTTCGGCGTTAGCGATAACCGCTGGCTCGCCGCCTTCTAGAACGGAAACACAGCTGTTGGTGGTTCCAAGGTCGATTCCTACTGCTCTGGCCATTTTCATTGCTCCTATTTCTGCTTATCTATTCCCGCTTGTTTGGAGCCTTTCGCGGCTCCAGGCTCCGCTTATCTGCGGGACATGAGTCGATCATACACAAATACTTGAGTCGGGGCGACTCAGGTTTCCATAGGGTGCAACCCACAGCCCTAGGAACTTATCCCCGCGCAATTTTCCCTTTACCCTCATCTACATGACGCTAACGCTCGCCTTAATGATCGGTGCCTACGGCATCACGATCGCTGCCCTAACCCTGCTGGCAATTCGGGTTCGCCAATTAGTAGGTATTTATAAAAAAGGCGCAGCTGACCCGACTCGAAGCGGTAATCGCGGTGCGCGACTTAAAAACACGCTAAAAGAAACTCTTGGCCACACCAAGATGCTTAATTTCACTGCAACTGGAATTGCGCACTGGTTTGTCATGATTGGCTTTGGAGCGCTATTCGGAACTCTGGTTCAAGCTTATTTCTTAATCATTAATCCACGTTGGTCATTGCCAGTAATTGGGCATCTTTGGCCATATGAATATTTTGTTGAGCTAATTACCTGGTTGACCGGAATTAGCATTGTGACGCTAATTGGTATCCGCCAATTCACTCGCTTTTTTCATAAAAGTCGCACATCTCGTTTCTTAGGTTCCGGAAACTGGAAGGCGTATTACGTCGAAGCCACAATTCTGGCAATCGTGTTCTGTGTGATCGCGCTACGTGGTCTTGAAGGTGCACTCTCTGAAGAAACAACTCGCAATCGTCATTACATCACCACTTGGTGGATTGCGGAAATGTTTAAGGAGTTATCACTCGGTCAGATAACAACTTCGATTCAAGTAATCGCCGCAGTAAAGATTTTTGTATCAATGCTCTGGTTTGTAGTTATCGCTACTAATTTCACAATGGGCATAGCATGGCACCGCTTCTTGGCACCATTTAATATTTTCTTTAAGCGCAATGCTGATGGCAAAAATTCACTTGGCCCGTTGCCTGAAATGTTGTCACACGGCAAGCCAGTTAACTTTGAAGATCCAGCTGAAGATGATGTCTTTGGACTCGGAAATCGCGGCGACATTTCTTGGAAAGGTCTGCTCGACATGACTTCATGTACCGAGTGTGGACGTTGCCAATCGCAATGCCCTGCTTGGCACACTGATAAGCCGCTATCGCCAAAGCTTTTGATTATGGCTATGCGCGATCACGCAATGTCTAAAGTGGTTGAAAATGAAGTATTAGTTGGTGAAAATGCACCGATCTCACTTGATGTGCTTTGGTCTTGTACAACTTGTGGTGCTTGCGTAAATGAATGTCCAGTAGATATTGAACACGTTGATCACATTGTAAATATGCGTCGCTTCCAAGTTTTAGTTGAATCAGAATTTCCAACTGAACTCGGCGGAACTTTCCGTAATTTGGAAAAAGCTGGTAA
>CAZUWN010000167.1:0-1963 GCA_964624105.1 uncultured Candidatus Planktophila sp.
CGATGCTGGTGGCTTCCCTATGCAATTCGGAACAATTTCAGTTTCTGATGGAATTTCAATGGGCCACGAAGGAATGCACTTCTCATTAGTCTCTCGCGAAGTGATCGCCGACTCAGTTGAAACTGTGATGCAAGCAGAGCGTCTTGATGGCATGGTCACATTTGCAGGTTGCGATAAATCGCTGCCGGGCATGATGATGGCAGCTGCACGAATCGATGTGGCATCAGTATTTGTTTATGCCGGTTCTACTTTGCCTGGGCAAGTAGATGGCAAAGATGTAACAATCATTGATGCTTTCGAAGCAGTTGGTGCATGTGCTCGTGGTTTGATTTCACAAGATCAAGTTGATCGCATTGAACGCGCAATCTGTCCAGGTGAAGGTGCCTGTGGGGGTATGTATACAGCTAACACCATGGCTTCAATTGGTGAAGCTATTGGTTTATCGCTACCAGGGTCAGCAGCGCCGCCAGCAGTTGATCGTCGTCGCGATGCATTCGCAGTTAAGTCAGGCGCTGCCGTTGTTGAATTAATCCGCCAAGGAATTACAACGCGAGATATTTTAAGTAAGAAAGCATTTGAAAATGCGATCACCATGTTGATGGCACTTGGTGGCTCTACCAACGCTGTATTGCACCTACTTGCGATCGCTCACGAAGCAGATGTTGATCTTGAAATGGATGACTTCCATCGCATCGGTTCAAAGGTTCCGCTACTTGGTGACCTAAAACCATTCGGTCGTTTCGTTATGTCAGATATGGATAAAGTCGGGGGAGTCCCAGTAGTTCTCAAAGCGCTACTTGATGCAGGTTTGCTTCATGGCGATGTGCTAACTGTTACTGGAAAAACTATGGCTGAAAACTTAGCTGAGATTTCGCCACCAGATCCAGATGGTGAAATTCTGCGCGCAACATCAAAGCCAATGTCACTTGGTGGTGGCATCACAATTCTTAAAGGCTCACTCGCTCCTGAAGGCGCCGTTTGCAAAACAGCTGGTATCGACATCGAAGAATTCGAAGGACCAGCACGAGTATTCGAACGCGAACAAGCTGCAATGGATGCACTTGAAGATGGCACGATTCAAGCTGGCGATGTAGTTGTGATTCGTTACGAAGGACCAAAGGGTGGTCCAGGAATGCGCGAAATGTTAATGATCACTGGTGCGATTAAAGGCGCCGGTCTTGGTAAATCAACCCTGCTCTTAACTGATGGTCGCTTCTCTGGTGGATCAACTGGTTTATGTGTGGGCCATGTTGCACCAGAAGCGGTTGATGCTGGACCGATTGCATTTATTAAAGATGGCGACCGAGTTCGTATTAATACGGTAACTCGCCAACTCGATCTTTTGGTTGACGAAGCTGTGCTGGCCGAACGTCGCAAGGACTTCAAGCCAGTGCCACATAAATACACCCGCGGCGTTTTGGCCAAATATGCCAAGTTAGTTGGCTCAGCTTCTAAGGGCGCGGTCTGCGACTAAAGCATTAATCTCGCTTGCCGCTAAGGAAAATACCTAGCAGCCATGTGAGCCCCCTCTCACAATTTGAGATAGCAATCTCAGGGGTTGACTCATGCGCTCGCTCATTGGAGAATACGGACATGCGTTCATCAGTGGTGATCCGAAAGCGTGCGATCTAGCAACATCGATCGCGCGCTACCCTCAGTTGAAACTGAGGGTTTTTTCATTTAACCGTTTAACGCAGACCTAGAGAGTAAAGAGAGCGAAAGGAGTAACGAAGATGAGTCAAGTAACTGGAGCCCAGAGCCTAGTCAACAGCTTAGAAGCAGCTGGCGTCGATGTCATGTTCGGTATTCCTGGTGGCGCAATTTTGCCGGCTTACGATCCGATCTTTGATTCTAAAATTCGCCACATCTTGGTTCGTCACGAACAAGGTGCTGGTCATGCTGCAACTGGTTATGCCCAGGTTACTGGTCGTGTTGGTGTTTGTATCGCGACCTCTGGTCCTGG
>CAZUWN010000168.1:0-1946 GCA_964624105.1 uncultured Candidatus Planktophila sp.
GCAAAGTTAGCGGATTACTGATGTTTTACTCACAAAAGGATCGGCAATCGCCTCTTAAATAGGCACAGTTTCATTAGGTGGAAAGACGCCTAAATTATCTCTTGCCCGCCCTGTAGCCGGATGATAATTTGTACCAAGTGCGAATTGGGTTCAGCGCCTTTTTGCAATGAAAATTAGAATGGGGTTAAGTGATGGCCAACCAAACTTCGAATGCAGCCAAGAGTGGTCCTACTGGTCGTGGTTTTATTGGAACCATGGCAGCAATGTCTTCTTATGATGACGAGAGCTACCTAGATTTCATCGAAGGTCTGCGCATGTTTGCATTGCGCTCAATGAATCCATCATCTGCCCGCGCCCTTAAATCAGAAATTGATGCTGGCAAGATTAAATCTGAAAATCCTAAAATTGAAGAAACTCGTTCTGTTGCTGATCCAATTCCAGTTATTGGAATTCGCAATCGCATGCTGCACAGCACACAAGGTCAAAACTGGGCTGGAGTTTTGGATTCATATGGCAAGAATCGTGCGGCACTGGAACAAGAGTTAACTGATGCTGAGAAAGATGGACCAGGAACACTTCGCTGGGATCCAAACTTTGTTTATCCAGATTACTTCACTGCTATCCCTTATCACCGCCAACCTGGTAGTTATCACGCTGACCCGCTAAGCGGCCACGTTTACCATTACGGAACAAAAGTTTTCCACGGTGGATCAAACGATAAAGATGAAGCAAAAATTGAACGGATTTCCATGCTGCCAATGCCAGCCGACGGGGTTATGAATAAATTCCTTGATGTCGCTTGCGCAATCGGTTCAGGCACAGTGGCCGCGAAATTACGTTGGCCTAAAGCTGAAATACATGGCGTTGAAATAGCAGGTCCACTTGTGCGCTATGCACATATGCGAGCAACCAGACTTAATTCTGAGGTTCACTTCTCACAGCAGCTAGCTGAAAAGCTAGATTTCGCGGATAACACGTTTGACCTTATTTATATGAGCACGCTGCTTCATGAGATGCCTGTGGCCGAAGGCCGTATCGCTGTGCAAGAAGCGAAGCGAGTACTACGCCCAGGCGGAATTCTGGTCATTAATGACATGTTGCAAGCCACGAAACCTCTTAATATCTGGAGTGATTACGATCGTTATTTCGATCACCGCTTCAATAATGAGCCATATGCCTACAACTTTGTACATTCAACTCTAGATACCTTCTTAGCTGAGGAATTTGCTTCAGTAAAGAATGTAATTCAGGGCAAGACCTCGACTTGGGAGTGCGTTAAGTGAGCGATCGCCAGCGTGAGCCGCTAGGTAAGTTTGCTCCAGATAACATTAACGATCATATTCTTCATGTGATTTTTGAATTAGCTGCCGAACTCTGGGTTGTGAAGCGCAGATTAGCCGAGGTTGAAGGCGCTGCTGTGGCGAATGGAATTATCACTAGCCCTGATTCAATTATTCGAGATGATTCTTTTGCTTTCGAAAGCGCTGAACGTGATGCTTTTGTCGAACGAATCTTTGGTTCGCTAAAGGATATCGGCGCAAAGCTCGATACCCAGTAGTCGCTGAATAACTCTAACTTAGATTGCTAAACATGCAGCGGAAAATTGGCGTAGTTGTTCCATGCGCCAACCCGGCAGTTGAGCCCGAGATTCATAAACTTGCACCCAGCAGTTACTTTCCATACATTGCGCGGTTTCCAAATTATCCAGATTTAGATATGAAACAGCGGTTAACCAAATACCGTTCTGATTTACCTGAAGCAATCAATACTCTGAAAGGTCTAGATCTAGATGGCGTATTAGTTGCATGCACAGGTTCGTCATATCCAATTGGCCTTAGTGGTGATAAGAAATGGACCGATGAAGCAAGTGAGCAATTAGGTAAACCTGTTGTATCCGCCGCTGGCTCGGTAGCTAAAGTTTTACAGGCGCTTCATGCAAAAGAATT
>CAZUWN010000169.1:0-1914 GCA_964624105.1 uncultured Candidatus Planktophila sp.
TTTTGCTAATTGATGGCCACTCAATGGCTTATCGCGCCTTCTTCGCGCTACCGGCTGAGAATTTCACTACTGCAAGCGGCCAGCACACCAATGCAATCTATGGCTTTGCCACCATGTTGATTTCGTTGCTTAAGGAAGAGAAGCCGACACATATTGCTGTGGCCTTCGACGTTTCTCGCAAGACTTTCCGTACTGAGATATTTCCAGAATATAAAGCTAACCGCGCAAAGACCCCCGATGAGTTTCGTTCTCAAATGTCTTATCTGCACGAACTAGTTGATTCATTTGGCATTACTCAGTTCGAGCGCGAAGGTTTTGAAGCTGATGACATTATTGCCACGATTGCTAAGCAAGCCGAAGCTGATGGTTTCGAAGTCGCTATTTGTACGGGCGATCGTGACAGTTTCCAGCTAGTTAACGAAAAAACCACAGTGCTTTATCCAAAGCGTGGGGTTAGTGAAATGGCGCGCATGACACCTGCTTCCGTTGAAGAGAAATATATGTTGACCCCTACGCAGTATCCAGATTTTGCAGCACTGCGCGGAGATCCGAGCGACAACTTGCCCTCAGTTCCAGGCGTTGGTGAGAAAACTGCTGCTAAGTGGATCATCGAATACGGCTCGCTAAAAGAGTTGCTAAACAAAGCAGATCAAGTGCCTGGCAAAGCGGGCGAATCATTGCGTGCCAATCTTGATTCCATCGCAAAGAACCGCGAACTAACTCAGCTAATCCACGATGTGCCGATAGAACTTTCGCTTACTGATTTAGCTTGGCAACCGATCGAAGAGAGCAAGATTGCGCCACTATTTGCAACCTTAGAATTTCGCACCTTAAAAGATCGCCTTGGCCCTCTTCTTAACTCAAAGAGTGCGAAGAAAGTCGAAGAACCATTAGCGCTCTTCGAGATCGCCGAAGAAGTTACACCATCAGCTGCGACTAAACGAATTCGAGCCGCAAAGAGTGAAATAGCTTTAACAGTTAAATTTACTGAAGGAGTATTGAGTTCATATTCGGTTGCTTTGGCAGGTGGTGAATCCTTTACCGTTAATAGTGGCGAGATTGGTGAATGGTTAGGCGATGCCTCAGTACCAAAAATTATGCATGATGCCAAAGCACTAGCCCGCGCTTACCCAGTAGCCGGTTTGATTTTCGACACTGAAATTGCGGCGTATTTAGTTAATCCTGGCGTGCGTAATCAAGATATCGCTTCCTTACTTGAGCGGTGGGGAAGTGGCTCAACAGAGGTAAGTGCCGCTGCGCTATTTACCTTGCGCGATTCCTTGCAAAAGGAACTTGATTCCAGATCACTAACCAAGTTATTTGTTGAGCTTGAAATTCCGATCGCTAATTTGCTTGCGCGCCTTGAGAACTCAGGTATCTGCGTAGATCAAAAAGAGCTAAATGAATTAAAGGAATTCTTTGAAGGCGAAGTTGCCCGCGAGAGTAAGGCCGCTCATGAGGCAGCTGGGCATGAGTTCAATGTGGCATCTCCTAAGCAACTACAAGTAGTTCTCTTTGATGAACTCAAACTTCCTAAAACGAAGAAGATTAAGACTGGCTTCACTACCGATGCTGAGTCCCTGTAATTGCTCTTTAAAAAGACTAAGCATCCGCTGTTGCAATCACTACTTCGAATTCGCGAAACTAATAAGTTAAAGACTACGGTCGAAGGTCTGCTAAATGAGATTGCTGAAGATGGCCGTATTCATACTCACTTCCAGCAAACCGTTGCGGCAACTGGACGACTATCTTCCACTGGCCCTAACCTGCAGAACATTCCGGTGCGCACCGAGGAAGGTCGCAAGATCCGTGCCGCGTTCATTGCTGGTAAAGGTTATGAAACTCTGCTTACTGCTGATTACAGCCAGATTGAAATGCGCATCATGGCCCACCTTTCTCATGATGAAAATTTGC
>CAZUWN010000170.1:0-1909 GCA_964624105.1 uncultured Candidatus Planktophila sp.
CAACCACTTCTCGATGGCAAGATTCGATCGGGTTTTGCTATGACTGAGCCAGCGGTTGCATCAAGTGATGCTCGCAATATCGAAACCCAGATTGTTAAAGATGGTGATCACTACGTAATCAATGGAACCAAATGGTGGACAACCGGAGCCATGGATGAACGCTGTGAGATTTTAATTGTGATGGGTAAGACCAATCCTGCTGCCGATGATCATCACCAACAATCTATGGTGTTAGTTCCGATAAATACACCTGGCGTAAAGGTGGTCCGAAACTTAACCGTCTTTGGTTATGTCGATCAACATGGTCATGCCGAAGTTTCATTTACAAACGTGAAAGTTCCGGTTGCAAATCTTCTGGGTGCCGAGGGTGAAGGTTTTGCGCTCGCCCAAGCACGACTTGGCCCAGGCCGAATTCATCACTGCATGCGGGCAATTGGCATGGCAGAACGCGCGCTCTCGTTGATGATTAAACGCACTGTGGCGCGAGAAGCTTTTGGAAAAGAGTTAGTTAAACAAGGCGTGATTCAAGAATGGATTGCACAAGCGCGCATTGATATTGAGCAAGCACGGTTATTAGTTTTAAAAGCTGCCTGGATGATTGATTCAGTAGGTGCCAAAGGTGCTCGCAAAGAGATTGCGGCCATCAAGGTCGCCGTGCCCCAGATGGCAGAACGAATTATTGATCATGCCATTCAAAGTCATGGTGGCGCAGGCGTTAGCCAAGATACGCCGCTTGCCGCGATGTATGCCGGAATTCGCACATTGCGCATTGTTGATGGGCCAGATGAAGTTCACATTAGAGATATCGCACGGTTAGAAATAAAACCTTATTTGTCATGAAGGATTTAACTGCGGTCCGCGATGAGGATCGCTTCGATGTGGCAAAGATGCATACCTGGTTGCGCCCGTTTATCAATGAGGGTCAGCTTCCTGAAGTAATGCAATTCCGTAGTGGTGCATCTAATCTGACTTACTTGCTGAGCTATTCAGAGCGCGATCTAGTGTTACGCAAACCACCGGTTGGAACAAAGGCAGCTTCTGCTCACGACATGAAGCGTGAGTATTTGATTCAATCTAGGTTGCAGTCCGTCTACCCGTTAGTGCCAAAGATGATTGCCCTATGTGATGATCAATCGATAATGGGTTCTGATTTTTATGTCATGGAACGAGTTGAGGGTGAGATCTTTCGCCGCGATATTCCAGCAGGGATAACCGCTGCCGATATATCCGTGATGGCTGATTCTTTGATTAATGGTTTAGTGCAGTTACATGCTGTTGATTCTTCAATTTTGAATGAGCTAAATAAGGGTGCCGGGTATGTGCAGCGCCAAGTCGAAGGTTGGTCGAAGCGTTATCGCAATGCGCTAACTGATGATGTGCCTGCTGCAGAAAAGTTGATGGCCTGGCTAGCTGCTAATCAACCAGATGATGTTGATTCCTGCATTATTCACGGCGATTGGCGAATTGATAATGTGGTATTTGATTTAGCAAATGCTCGTATTGCAGGTGTTTTAGATTGGGAGCTCGCAACTGTTGGTGATCCATTAATGGATTTGGGGTCGGCTCTTGCTTACTGGGTTGATCGTGATGATGAAAGCGCCTTTGCTTCCCTTCGTAGACAACCAAGCCACCTACCAGGAATGCCAACTCGTGAGGAGTTTCTTCAGAGATATTTACAACTAAGCGGCCGCAAATGTGCTGATTTCACATTCTATGAAGTCTTTGGTCTCTTTAGATTAGCGGTCATCATTCAACAGATTTGGGCTCGCTTTCGTGCTGGGCAAACAACTAATCCAGCTTTTGCGGGCTTTGGAGATGCGGTAAATACCTTAATCACTCGAGCCGAAGGAAAGATTTCATGAAAGCCGGACGTATCACCGTTTCAACGCGCAAGTTCGAAGTTATAGAT
>CAZUWN010000171.1:0-1908 GCA_964624105.1 uncultured Candidatus Planktophila sp.
AGCGAGTAAAAGGAAACTTGGAGTCAATAAAAATACGAGAGCCACCAGGGATCGCAATTTGAATATCGGGACGAGAGATTTCATCATTGCCACGATCAGAACTTTGTTTTTCAAAGTGAATGCCTTCGATCAAGCCAGCATTCTCAAGCAACATTTCGAGTTGGACTTCACCGAAACGACCACGAGTCTGTGAACTAGAAAGCGCACCCGCTAGCTTTGTTGCTTGCTCAAGTAAATTTTGGTTACCAACTTGCATTGATTCGATCTGAGTTTTAATCGCAGACTCGGCCGCAGCTCGCTTGGTCTCGGCATCGGCAGTTTGAGTTGATAGTGAATTCATCCGGGTCTTAACATCGGAGATCGCTTCATTAAGAGCAGCACTTGTGGTGTTCTGCGAATTCATCGTTGCAATTTGCTGCGTTAAATTATCAACCAGCGCCTTTGCCCCGGCGAGTTCGGCCGCGATGCCAGCCGAAGCTGAATCACCTTGTGCCTGATCTGCCTTGTTTTTAAGGCTCGCGATGAAGAAACCAAGGGCTAAACCGATGGCCAAACCTGTTAGAAGAACCACTACTGATGCTGACATAGGCCTATCGTGGCAGGAAGCACTGACATACTCGCGTAGGCTCTACTCCTCGTGAGCCTCTCAATTGGAATCGTCGGTCTGCCCAATGTGGGAAAGTCGACCCTTTTTAATGCCCTCACCAAAAACAACGTTCTAGCTGCCAACTACCCCTTCGCCACGATCGAGCCAAATGTCGGCGTGGTCGGAGTTCCGGATGAGCGCCTAGCCAAGCTGGCTGCCATCTTTGCTTCTGAAAAGATCTTGCCAGCGGTTGTCTCATTTGTTGATATCGCCGGCATTGTTAAGGGCGCATCTGAAGGTGCGGGCCTGGGCAATAAGTTCCTGACCAATATTCGCGATACCGATGCGATCTGTCAGGTCATTCGTGTTTTCACCGATGGCGATGTGGTTCACGTCGATGGTCGCGTTGATCCAGCTTCTGACATGGAAACAATCAACACCGAATTAGCTCTTGCTGACTTACAAACTATTGAAAAAGCGTTGCCACGTTTAGAGAAAGAAGTTCGCTTAGCTAAAGATAAGCAAACTGTTCTAGATGCCGCCATTGCTGCAAATGAATGGTTGCAATCGGGTAAGCCACTTTCGCAGAGCAAAATTGATTTAACTGAGATTGCTGAGCTTCACCTCTTAACTGCTAAACCATTCTTATATGTTTTCAACGTTGATGCAGCTGAATTAAATGATGCTGACTTACGTAAGAAGTTGCAAGATCTAGTAACACCAGCCGAAGCGATTTTCCTTGATGCTAAGACTGAAGCTGAACTCGCTGAACTAAGCGATGAAGATGCCCTCGAATTGTTGCAATCAATTGGTTTGAAAGAACCAGGCCTTGCGACTTTAGCCCATGTTGGGTTTACAACTTTAGGACTGCAGACATATTTAACTGCCGGCCCTAAAGAAGCACGTGCATGGACAATTCACAAAGGTGACACCGCACCCATGGCCGCTGGTGTTATTCATACCGATTTCCAAAAGGGATTTATTAAAGCCGAAATCGTCGGTTTTGCAGATCTCGTTGCAGCAGGATCCATGGCTGAAGCGAAAGCTAAAGGCAAAGTACGCATGGAAGGCAAGGAATATGTAATGGCCGACGGAGATGTAGTGGAGTTTCGATTCAATGTCTAAAATTCAAGCACACCTAAAAGACCTGCCAATTAAGAAGCGCGAAGATCTGCGCAACGTAGCGATTATCGCGCACGTTGACCATGGCAAGACCACCCTCGTTGATGCGATGTTGTGGCAGTCCGGCGCATTCGCAGCACACAAAGTGCAGGGCGAAGGTCAAGATCGCATGATGGATTCAATGGATCTAGAACGCGAAA
>CAZUWN010000172.1:0-1892 GCA_964624105.1 uncultured Candidatus Planktophila sp.
GTATCCACTTATCAATTGCAGTTAGTGAGGCAGCATCAGGCATTGGACCTTCAACAGTTGCACCGTTCATCATCGCAAAGCGAGTTGCGTTCCACAGCTTGGTAGCAAAGTTACGTGAACCGCCAACCCATTCTTCAGCCAGTGCTTGATCAGTACCTGGGTTAGCACCGCGCGCTAAGGTAAAGCGCAACGCATCTGCGCCGTACTTATCCATGAATTCAAGTGGGTCTACAACGTTGCCGCGGCTCTTAGACATCTTTTTGCCAAATTGATCGCGCACTAAACCGTGCAACATAATCGTTTTAAATGGTGGCACACCATCCATGGCAAAAGTGCTCATCATCATCATGCGCACAACCCAGAAGAACAAAATGTCATAGCCAGTTACCAATACTGAAGTTGGATAGAACTTAGCTAAGTCGGTAGTTTTTTCCGGCCAACCAAATGTGGAAAATGCCCATTGTCCAGATGAGAACCAAGTATCTAGAACATCAGAATCTTGCACGTAACCAGCTGGAGCGGTTTCGCCAGGACCAACAACAACCATTTCGCCATCTGGGCCATACCAAACCGGAATGCGATGACCCCACCAAAGTTGGCGTGAGATGCACCAGTCGTGCATGTTATCGACCCAATCAAAGTAGCGCGGCGCTAGCTCTTCAGGTTCAATCTTTACCGCACCACTGCGAACCGCATCCGCTGATGCTTTAGCAAGAGGTGCCACCTTTACGAACCATTGCTTTGATAAACGTGGTTCAACAGTTGTATCGCAACGTGAACAGTGACCAACTGCGTGAATATAAGGACGCTTTTCAGCAACGATGCGACCAAGTTCCTTTAGCTTGGCAACGACTGCGACACGAGCGTCGAAGCGATCCATGCCATCAAACTCAGTTCCACTGCCTTCCATAATGCCGTGCTCGTTCATGATTACTACGAACGGAACATTGTGGCGCATGGCCATTTCAAAGTCGTTTGGATCATGGGCTGCAGTTACCTTTACTGCGCCAGTTCCGAAATCAGGATCAACTAATTCGTCGGCAATAATCGGAATCATGCGATTTACAAGTGGCAATAAAACTTCAGTACCGATCATGTGCTTGTAACGAGGATCGTCAGGGTGAACCGCAACTGCGCCATCGCCCATCATGGTTTCGGCACGAGTTGTCGCAACAACGATGCTTTGCTCGCCATCGCCATAACGAACTTGCACAAATTCGCCAGCATCATCTTGATGCTCAACTTCAATATCAGAAAGTGCGGTTAGGCAACGGGTGCACCAATTAATGATTCGTTCAGCCCGATAAATTAATTCGGCGTCATACATCTTCTTAAAGAGTGCGAGCACAGAATTAGACATGCCTTCATCCATTGTGAACCGCTCGCGTGACCAGTCAACTGAATCGCCTAAGCGACGCATCTGATCAAGAATCGCGCCACCTGATTCAGCTTTCCATTGCCAAACTTTGCTAACAAATTCTTCGCGTCCTAAATCGTGACGCGACATTCCTTGAGCAGCTAATTGTTTTTCAACCACGTTCTGAGTTGCAATGCCCGCATGGTCCATGCCGGGTAGCCACAAAACTTCGTAGCCTTTCATTCGCTTAATGCGTGCTAAACAATCTTGCAGAGTTTGATCAAGTGCGTGGCCAATATGTAGAACGCCAGTCACATTGGGAGGTGGCAAAACCATCGTGAATGGTTCTTTATTCGAATTTGCATCAGCCGTGAAATAGCCGGCTGCAATCCATTTTTCGTATAACGGCGCCTCAATTTCGGCAGGCGAAAAGGTTGAAGCTAATTCTTTTCCGCGCTGGCTCATGGGGAGCAGTCTAGATTATGCGCTCTTCTCTTCTGCACGCTTTTCGCCTCTAGCGGCCCGCTTTGGAATA
>CAZUWN010000173.1:0-1891 GCA_964624105.1 uncultured Candidatus Planktophila sp.
CTGTGCACCCGCCTCCGGAGGGCGGTGCTCTATCCCCTGAGCTACGGGGGCGCAATGGCAAGGTTATCAGTAGCGTAGATGTTAGTTATTACCGCGAAATGTTGATCGCAATTGTTCTCGCATGACAATTCCGAGAGCTTACTGCCAGAATATTGCCATGAATCAGAGCGCATACTTTGCAACCGGCTGTTTTTGGGGCGCAGAGCGTCGTTTCTGGCAGTTAACCGGAGTTATTGAAACAAGTGTTGGTTACATGGGTGGCACTCGCCCAAATCCAAGTTACGAACAAGTCTGCACCGGAGTAACTGGCCATGCCGAAATGGTTCACGTTCGCTTTGATGATGAGCAAATTTCATATCAGCGTTTACTTGAAGAGTTCTGGACGATGCATGATCCGACTTCGCTGAATCAACAAGGTGGCGATATCGGCACTCAATATCGCAGTTCTATCTATGCGACCACACCAGAACAATTAGCTCAGGCTAATAAGTCTCGCGATCTCTACCAAGAAGTTTTAACTAAAGCGGGACTCGACCCAATTGTCTCTGAAATTCTTATCGCCGATGGTGTTGAGTATTTTATCGCTGAGGAATACCACCAGAAATATTTGCGAAAGAATCCAAATGGCTATGACTGTCATTCCAGTACTGGCGTTGCATTTCCGGTTGGAGTAGTTCTCTAATGAGCGAAAATAATTATCCAGTTAAAGTTAATGAAGCAGAGCTAAAAGCAAAGCTCGATTCACTTTCTTATGATGTTTTGCGTAATGCTGCAACCGAGCGACCATTTACTGGTGAATACACCGACACTGACAAAGTTGGTGTCTATAAATGTAAAGCTTGCGCCGCCGAACTATTCCGCAGTGAAACCAAGTTCCATTCCGGCTGCGGTTGGCCATCTTTTTATGCACCCTCTGCCGATGATGCAGTTGAACTTATTGAAGATCGCTCGCTAGCGCCACGAGTTCGCACCGAAGTGCGTTGTGCTGCTTGCGGCTCACATTTAGGCCATGTTTTCGAAGGCGAAGGCTATGACGTGCCAACTGATCAACGTTGGTGCATTAACTCAGTCTCATTAATTCTGGAAGATATTTAGTAGTCCAACCCGCGGCTTTCATGAACTGCTTGATAGCAATACCAGGCAAAAACGCTTCGGTATGGATGTAATTTCTCACCCTTTAGATCTAAGGATTTAGCCAGAGTTTCTGCTTTATTTTTATGGATCATGTCCCAACCCCGGCGCACCGCTAAATCTCCGGTGGGCCAAACATTCAAGCGTCCCAGTTGAAACATCATAAACATCTCAACTGTCCAGCGCCCAACGCCCCATAGTGAAGTCAATTTGTCATAAATCTCTTGATCATCATGGATTTCATCGATGGTATCTATCGGAATTGATTTATCAGCAACCGCCCCAGCTAGGCCCTTTATTGTGCGAGCTTTTGCCCCAGAAACACCTATCTCTCGAAGTGCAGCGTCATCGAGTTTGATTATTTTTTTGGCGTTAATCGTGCCCTTACATAGATCAACCAAACGCCCATGAATTGTCTCCGCAGCCTTTACGGCTAGTTGTTGCGAGATAACTGAACTAACCAAGGATTCAAAATTGGATTCGGTTGGGGCACTTCGACCTATTGTGCAAAGCGGGCGACGAGCTATTAGAGGCGCAAACTTGCGATCCATTTCTGCAACTTCAGCAACGATACGTCGCATCTTTTGCGCAGAGTGCACCGCCATAGATTAAAGCGAGAAACTTGGATATTCGTCGGTTACCAAAATAAAGGCGTAACCGTAAACGCGATTATAGAAAGCTAAAATTCCCACCATCGCATCGGCACACCAAACTGGATACTTGCCGCTGAACAAGATCGAGAACCAAGCAAAGAGAGTTA
>CAZUWN010000174.1:0-1871 GCA_964624105.1 uncultured Candidatus Planktophila sp.
CGCGACAAATGCTGACCCCTTAGGCGTATATCGAACGGTCTTGCGACATTAAGGCCATTTGTCAGCACCCGCCCATAGGATCTGAGCAATGAGATTAGATGCCCGCGCCGCTTTACAGTGCCATGAGTTTTTGCATAAATCTTTTGCACCTGGCTGCTTTGATTTAAGCGAACGCGCCCCGGAATCCGAGATGATGCGCGAACTTAAGCGTCAAGGTGATCTGCATGAAGCTCGCACTATTGAGAATCTAATGACCAAGAACCTTGATATTTTGGTTATAAATAAAGATCAAGGTGAGATTGAAAAAGAATTGACTACAGCCGAAGCTTTGATCAATTCGACTGCGCAAATCATTGTCGGCGCTTGGATTAGTTCGGTTTGTGAAGAAAAAATTGCCGAACTAACAGGGCGCGAAACTGCGAGTGATCCTGATCGCGTTAGTCGCCCCGATTTATTAATTCGGGTAGGTGAAGGTGCTGATGGAAAACCTCGTTGGGCACCTGTTGATATTAAGAGTCATGATCCAATTAATGAAAATAAATCCAGCAAACTTTATTTAGCCACGTGGGATTCGCTATTGCCAACCGAGGGCGTCGAAACAATTGCGCGATTAGATCTCGATGATGCCGCTCAGCTTGCGCACTATCACGAGCACTTACGCACATTAGGGCTGGCAACCGATGAAGGATTTGTTGGGGTAATTGGTCGCGATATCGAAACAATTGCATGGGCAAAACTTTCTGAAACAGCCTTGGGTCTTGGCGGTAAAGCTGGAGATGCCGGCGTAGATTATTTGTTTAAATTTGATGTAGCAAAGAAAATTGTGGCAGCTGCGCAAGCTCGTCAGAAAGATCCCTCACTGCCACCGGCTGCATTTTCAGCTCTTGAAAGTGATGCCAAGTTTGGTTGCGGGGCATGCACATTCCAAATTGTTTGTGAGCGCGAACTCAAAAACCATGACGGTGGCGCCGGCCATGTGACGCTATTAGCTGGAGTTACCAAGAATGTGCAAGCTAAATATTTCCCAGATATAACAAGTATCCGTGACTTAGCAGCGGTAGCTGGGCTGCCAAAACCTGCTGAAAAGCACCAGGTGCAAGCTCAAGCCAAGGTGCTTGATAAGGCGATCTTGCTTGATCCAGATAAAGATTTCCTAATTCCCGAATTCGATATTGAAATCGATATTGACCTAGAAAACAGCCTTTCAGCATTTCAAGATAGCGGCTTAACTGAAGTAGAAGGTAAAGACCGGGTTTATCTATATGGCTTCGGAATCCACGATAGAACTTTAAATAAGGATTGGCACAGTGCAGCTTTTGATTCATTCGCTGATTACTCAAATACCGAAGATGGCGAATATCAGTTACTTTTAAAAATGTGGAACTTCCTTAAGGATCACGTGGCGCAAGCAGAGTCGGATGGAAAATCTATAGGCATTTTCCACTACAGCAGCCACGAAAAAACTTGGTGGCGCAACTTCGCTCGAAATCACGAGGGTAAAGCTGGCGTCCCAACCCTTGAAGATGTCGATGACTTTACTGGCGACTATTTCGTAGACCTACTGGATTATTCAAAACAAGTTGCACTCGGCACAACAGGCTACGGAATCAAGAAGTTGGCCCCCAAAGCTGGCTTCAATTGGGCGGTACAAGATCCAGGGGGTGCGCTCTCGCTCTTGAAATACAAAGATGCAGTTGATCCAGATAAGTCAAAGGCTGAACAACAAGAATCAATTGATTGGTTGTATTCCTATAACCTCGATGATGTGCGCGCGACTTTTGCAGTTCGCGATTATTTACGAAACTTAACTTTTTAGTACCGCCTGCGCGATCTTAAAATCGCGTTCAAAAACCATTAGCGCTGGACCATCG
>CAZUWN010000175.1:0-1869 GCA_964624105.1 uncultured Candidatus Planktophila sp.
ATTTCAATTGAAGACACAGCTCAAGGACCACGTTGGTCGATCTCACGTTCAGAAGGTAGTAATTAAATGGCCGGTAATTCAGAGCGCAAAGGCGCAATACGTGGATCTAAAAAAGGTCCAACAACCGGTACCGGTGGCAAGAATAAAAAGCGCTTAGCGGGTAAAGGGCCAACTCCTAAAGCTGAAGACCGTCCTTATCACGCAGCTGCCAAGCGTAAGAAAGCTGCTACGAAAGCAAAAGAAAATCCACGCGCAGGTACAACACCACGTACTGGCACAACGCCACGTAGTTCAGCTGGACGCAATTCCAGAATTGATAAACCAAAGGGCGAAATTGTCGCAGGTCGTAACGCGGTACTTGAAGCACTACGCGCCTCAGTGCCTGCAACTGAAGTACTTGTTGCTCGCGGAATTGATATCGATGATCGCGTTGCCGAGTCGTTACAGTTAGCGCTGCACTTACAACTGCCGATTCGCGAAGTTCACCGCGCTGAAGTCGAAGGAATCTCACCAAATAGCCAAGGAATTATTCTGGCGATTAAGCCTTATCAATATTCAAGTTTCGAAGAAATAACTCAACGAGCAAAGAATCCAATGTTGATTGTGGCACTCGACGGTGTTACTGATCCACGCAACCTTGGTGCGATCATTCGTAGCGCAGGTGCTTTCGGCGTTAATGGTGTTGTAATGACTGAGCGTCGCGCAGCTGCGATGACTGCGTCAGCCTGGAAAGCATCAGCTGGTGCTGCTGCGCGTATGCCAGTTGCCCAAGTAACTAACTTGGCTCGCACCATCGAAGAAGCTAAGAAATTAGGCTGTTTTGTGATCGGTTTAGATGGCGAAAGTGATGAATCACTTAGCGGCATGAAAGTTGCTACCGAGTCGCTAATGATCGTAGTTGGCAGCGAAGGCAAAGGCTTATCGCGCTTAGTTCGCGAAAAATGCGATCTAGTTGTTTCGATCCCAATGAATTCAGCTACTGAATCCCTAAATGCAAGTGTGGCAACTTCGATTGCACTCTTCTGGGTAGACGAGCAACGACGAACGAAATAACTATGACTTATCAAAGATTTATCGCACTTGGTGATTCTTTTACCGAAGGCATGACTGATGAGATCATCGACGGCAATTTCCGTGGCTGGGCTGATCGAGTGGCTGACGTATTAACAACTCAGTCGCCTAATTTTACTTATGTGAATTTAGCAATTCGCGGCAAATTAGTAACCCAAGTT
The DNA here is from genome assembly GCA_964624105.1 of uncultured Candidatus Planktophila sp. Taxonomy (GTDB): domain Bacteria; phylum Actinomycetota; class Actinomycetes; order Nanopelagicales; family Nanopelagicaceae; genus Planktophila. The sequence continues at coordinate 1,233 of CAZUWN010000175.1, forward strand.
GCCGGAGATCAAGTACCGCAGGCGATTCCGTTAATTACAGGCAAAGAAACTTTGGTTTCTTTCCATGCTGGCGCAAATGATGTTCTAAGACCTGGTTATCGCCCGGAGAATGTTTTCCCAATTTACAACGATGCAGTTAGAAAGTTATCTGCAACTGGGGCAACGTTAATGTTGTTTACAGTTCTAGAGCGAACTGGAAATACTGGCAAGACTGCTGATATGTGGGCTGAACGGTTTAGTACCTTTAATAAAAATATTCGCACCATCGCAACTGAAGTCGGTGCAATTATTGTTGATGCAAATGAGAAGCAATTTTTATCCGATCGTCGTTTACTAGCCTTTGATCGACTGCACCTAAATTCACTTGGTCACGATCGTGTCGCACAAGGCGTACTTGAAGTACTTGGTGCGCCTTTCGATCCAAATTGGCGATTGCCATTACCAACTGCCAAACCAACTCCTTGGTTAATCAAAAAAGCAACCAGCGTTGCTTGGTTTTTTAGCTTTGCCTTACCGTGGATTTGGCGAAGAATTCGTGGCAAGTCATCAGGTGATGGGCGCAGCGCAAAGTACCCAAACCCAACTACTTGGCCGCTTAGTTAAGCGCCAATCCACCTAATCGCCATTCCCCGTTCAC
>CAZUWN010000176.1:0-1840 GCA_964624105.1 uncultured Candidatus Planktophila sp.
GAGCCGCAAGAGTCTGCCCGTTAAATTGCAAGCCCATCGATTGTCCCGGGTGGATGGAAAACTTGTTGATCTCTATTTTATCGGGCACGCAAATATCGGCTGCTTGAGCAGCTTCGGGGCTGATAAGAAAAGTGCTTACTATCGCTAGAAATATTGCATTTACTGTAATTCTGGATTTGATTTTCATATTTTCCTCGTCTAACCAAGTATTGCGTCGTCTAATTGAACTTGAAAATAGTTCACAACGTCCTTATTTTGAAACTTGGCATTCTTGGAAGTAACTTTCGCGACCAATTTACCGACCATAAATTTTTCTATGCTTTCCTGATCTTGGGTGAAGCAAGCGATGCTAAAGGTATCACCACTTATCATAGAAAGTGGCATGCCCGGTAGATAGGAATACGCCGTTTCATCCTTCGTATCTAGATGCACTGTCTTGCAAGATGATGCTGCTTCGATAAATTTATTGTTCTCGATAGTACCTAGCGCCATAGTTACATTAGGGAAACCCTTGGGGATAGCGCTTATAAATTCAGCTACGTATAGGAATGTTTGATCATTAAGACGCATCCCCCATTCTGGGTCAACAACATCTTCTTCCTGAAGGTCTGACGTGCTGCTCCACTCATGGAGCGCGTCATTTGTCTTGCCAAAATGTCTTACCTGCCACTCATGATAAAAACGATTTGATAATGCAACATCGCCTTCACTTTGCCAGTCCCAAGTGTACAGTCTAACTTTGTTTACAACGATATTGCCTTTACTGTCCAAACCTGCTGATAAATCTTTAACCGAACTGGTTGTGCTCTTTAAATCTGCCCAAGTGCATAGTTTTACAAAGCAAGCTTTGTACGAGATAGCAGTTTTATTTGCTCCAGTAAATGGAATTATAACTCTTATGCTAGCTTGTTGATTAGAGACTTTAACTTTATAAGTCTTCATAGCCTTTAAATTCTTCTGTGTGGTTCCTTTAGTAACGACGATATTAATGTTGGTTGTTGAAGGGCCAGAAACGGTCACCAAAATGCCTAAAGATTTTGTTGTTGCAGAATCTTTTTGAATCCAGTTACTGCTATCGATAGAAATGCTAGGCCCGCTATCGGCAAACCCTTCAGCAAATACACCCTGTCGAGGTGCTACGAGAATCAAGATAATTAGCGCATAGAAAGCTGTCGTTTTTTTACTTATTCCCATTGCAATCTCCCCTGCTAGCCGTTATGCGTATCACCGCTGTAGCAGTCAAGATTTATGCACTTAAATGCAGAGAATTACTTGATTCCGATGATAATTTTTACGCGTCCCTGGAAATTTGGATCCGACAGAAGGTAGTTCAGAGTTAGGTCGCCACTGAAGGCACCAAACTCGTTGATATGAGTGCCGTAACCAAGATCAAAGCGGCCAATTTGGCTATTTGATTCATCCGCACCAGCCGGAACCACAGTTAGCGTTCCAGCTAGCCCTTTGGCGAATTCCGGAATTTCAGTTACCGATTCTAGAAATTGCCCTGGCTGTAGAACGACGTTTGTTGAATAGGTAATTGGATTCTTGCCATCACCCTTTAGATCCAGAATGATCACGCGTGCTTGATCAGAACTAGCTCCAACGCTTTCAATCACGCTTTGTTGGTTGGTAGATGATGAGCTTGACGAAAAAGCAATATAGAGGCCAAAGCCCAATGTAATGGCAGCCAGGAAACCAAAGCCAGTTAGCATCCAGTCGCGGCGGCGACGTTGATTCGCTTTGAGAATTACGAGTTCAGCTAGATTCTCATTTGAAACTAAATTGATACCGAGTCTTTCGAACTCGCGCTTAATTACATCATCAATATCATTCATTGGTC
>CAZUWN010000177.1:0-1821 GCA_964624105.1 uncultured Candidatus Planktophila sp.
GATGATCTATTGGCGGCTAGTGATTTCATTACTATCCACTTACCAAAGACTAAAGAGACAGCTAACTTAATTGGCGTTGAAGCGCTTAAGAAAGTTAAGCCATCAGTTCGCATCATTAATGCTGCTCGTGGTGGCGTTCTTGATGAGGCTGCACTCTTTGATGCGATCACTGAAGGTCGCGTAGCAGGTGCTGGCCTTGATGTATTTGCAAGTGAACCTTGCACAGATTCACCACTATTTACTCTTGATCAAGTAGTTGCCACACCTCACTTAGGTGCATCAACTGATGAAGCACAAGAGCGTGCTGGCATTGCAGTCGCTGTTTCAGTGCGTAAAGCACTGGCTGGCGAGCTAGTTCCAGATGCCGTAAACGTAAAAGGTGGCGCTATCCATGAAGATATTCGTCCATCTTTGCCACTTGTTGAAAAGATGGCGCAGATCGCAGCTGGTATCGCTGGTGAACTTCCAGTTTCAATGGAAATCACCGTTCGCGGAGATATCTCAGGCCACGATTCATCAGTACTAGCAATCAGTGCACTTAAAGGTGCGCTAACTGCAATTGGTTCTGAAGATGTGACATATGTAAACGCACCTGGAATTGCAGCCGAGCGCGGAATTACTTCTTCGGTCACAACTGATGCTGAAAGCCCTGAGTACCGCAGCATGATTTCGTTGCACTGTTCACTAAGCAACGGTAAATCGCTAAAGGTTGACGGAACTTTGATGGGTATTCGCAAAGTTGAAAAGATCATTGCAGTAGATCAATTCGATCTTGACCTACCACCAACTGAAAATATGTTATTCCTGCGCTACTCAGATCGCCCAGGCATCGTTGGCGCAGTTGGAAACATTCTCGGTACCGCCAAAATTAATATCGCAGGTATGCAAGTTTCTCGCGATTCAGCTGGGGGAGAAGCGCTAATGGCAATTACCGTTGATTCACCAGTAAGTGATGAGCTAATTGCGGCCGTTGCTAAAGAGACTGGCGCTGGTTCAGTTCGTTCTGTGACTTTGGTGAATTAATGGCAAACTTTAATTTAGCCGTAATAGCTGGCGATGGCATTGGGCCAGAAGTAGTTGCACAGGGACTTCGAGTTTTAGATTGTGTTGCCGCAAAGCATGGTGCAACATTTAATAAAACTTCATATGATCTTGGTGCTGCTTACTGGCATCGCACAGGTGAAGTCTTGCCTGATGCGACTTTGGCCGAGCTCGCAAAGTCCGATGTGATCTTGTTAGGTGCAGTTGGCGACCCAACTGTTCCGAGCGGAGTTCTTGAACGCGGTTTACTGCTAAAGCTTCGTTTTGCTTTCGATCACTACATTAATTTGCGCCCAGCTAAGCTGATGCCAGGAGTTACTGGCCCACTTGCCACTAAAGCCCCGATTGATTTCATTGTGGTTCGCGAAGGCACCGAAGGCCCATATGTTGGTGCTGGCGGCGTACTTGCTGAAGGCACTGAAAATGAGATTGCAACTGAAGAATCACTAAACACCGTTCAGATATTCCTCTTGAAAGTAGCCCAAATAATAAATTCTATTGTTTCACGCTGTGACAAATGTAAAATAGAGGAAGTTGAGACGAATAGAGATTGAAGTACAAAAGCTTAACATGCTGTTAGCACAAGCGGTGGGAGTAATGCGACAGACGTCTATCCTCAGTCCACAAGCCTGGGAAAAAGCGCTGATCTGCCCGGATGGACAGATCCACGATGCCGCTTCTAGTCTGCACTGTATTTCGGTGACCGAAGCATGCTACCAGCCTTGTACACCTGAGAAACCGCGCCTTTGCCATGCCAAAGAAAAAGAACGCCGTGGTTGC
>CAZUWN010000178.1:0-1814 GCA_964624105.1 uncultured Candidatus Planktophila sp.
AACTACGAGGAAATCATTCACTTACGAAGTTTACCGATTTCACTTAGTGAAAGTTGGTTGTAAAACACCTAAGCCAAGTGCGCTTTCGATCTGCGCCATTGCGGCAACTAATCTAACTTCATCATTTGCGCGAGCGACAACGCCTAAGCCAACAGGTAAACCTTCGGTAACTCCCATTGGAATACAGCCAATTGGATATCCGGCAATAGCTGGTGCCATAGTGATCCAACTATTGTTTCCGTAGTCATCACCTTTGCCTAAAGTGCTTTCCCAAGCTGGCGAATATGTGGCACCAATTAACACATCAACATCTTTAAGTGCGTTATCTAAAGTTTGAGTTGCCCAGAGCAAATTGCGAGAACGCTTTCGGTTATAGGCGCGAGCCCTACCGCCTAAATCAAGGGCGGCATCAAATAACTCTTGGCCAAAGTATTTCAGCTCAGTTTCAGCATTAGCTTGATTGAACTTGACTACCTCAGCAAGTGAAACCAGCCCGCCATAGGTGCGACCAGGCAGATAGGTTCCTAAATCATCTACTAGTTCATGTAATAAGCATTCATATTCGTCATTGCCAATTGATTCTGCTGGGGCTGAAACTTTTATCTCAACTAAGGTCGCATTGGTTTTTGCTAGTGCACTAACTGCTGCTTCAAATAATTGGTCAGTGCCAGCATCGCCGGATAACCAAGACTTAACAATGCCGATACGAATTGGCTGAGTTGAATTTGCCGCAGCTACTAAACCTGGAATACCAGAGAGAACTTCGAGCAATAGCGCAGCATCTGCAACGCTACGCGCCAATGGCCCAGGTGAATCTTGGGCATCACTAATTGGAACAACGCCAACTCGTGAGACAGAACCAACTGTGGGTTTAATTCCAACACAACCATTTAAGGAAGCCGGGCAAACGATTGAACCATCAGTTTCGGTACCAACCGCCAAAGTTACTAATCCTCCAGCAATTGCTGAACCCGAACCAGATGAAGAGCCGCCGGCACTGTGTTTATGAATCCAGGGATTGGCAGTTAAACCGCCAACTGCTGACCAACCACTAGTTGACTTCGAAGATCTAATATTTGCCCACTCCGAGAGATTCGTAGCGCCAATAATGTTTGCACCGCCTGCGCGTAATCGCGTAACTAACTCGGAATCTTCCTTAACTGGATAATTCTCTAGCGCTTTTGATCCGGCAGTTCCGGGTAATCCAATTGCTTGAATATTGTCTTTAATAAATATCGGTAAACCCGCAAGCGGTAAATCTCTAGAAATTGTCATCGCATCACTAAGTGCGCTCTTTGAAACTGCGAGCACGCTATTTAGCGCATAGCCAGTTTGGTCAACACTTTGGATCCGCTCGAGCGCTTCGGTGGCTAGTTCAGCAGCCGTCGTCTTGCCACTTCGAATCGCTGCAATAGTTTCGTGGGCTGAAAGATATGAACTCATCTGCGCAGGTTACTCGTCCTGCAGAAAATTATCAGGTCTAATACCATTTCCAAATGCTGGGTGGAATCAACAACGGTCTCTTTCTCTCATCCTTTGGCGGCTTTTTTGCTTTGGCCTTTCTGGCTTTGATTTTGAAATGGGCTTTTGGAAATCGAAACAAAGGGAAAAAGTTTGTTGCCACGCCAGATCAAGCGGGAAAAAAAGATCAATACGGGTTGTTGGTAGCGCTGCCAACACCTAAGAATTACATCGAAGCTGAAATGCTCAAGCAGAAACTAATGGCTGCTGATATTCGAGTTAATTTGACCCAAACTTACGATGGTCCAGCGCTAATGGTTTTTGAACGCGATTTTAAGATCGCGCAGGCGGTA
>CAZUWN010000179.1:0-1795 GCA_964624105.1 uncultured Candidatus Planktophila sp.
ATACCGAGTCTTTCGAACTCGCGCTTAATTACATCATCAATATCATTCATTGGTCGCCCCCTTTCTCTTCAACTAATTCAGCATCTTCTATCTCCTCTACCGTAAGTTCTGCCCGGTTTTTATTCAAAGGCGCTGAAATTTCTTTGGTTCCTTGGATAAAACTGGCAACCGCTAATCTGCCGCGAGCTAAGTGCGAAGCAGCAGTGCCCATCGGCATTTGTAGCGAGCGCGCAATTTCTTTAATTGCATAACCTTCTTCGTAGGTAAGAACTAAAACAGCACGTTGTGCAGGGGTTAGTGACTTGAGCGCTGCATGAACTAAAAGACGTTCGGTAATTTCATCAGTTGAATCACTGCCATCAATGGCCGCATCGAGTGCTTCAAGCGTGGTTTCTAACTCATCTTTTTTGCGAGCCCATTTACGGCGCAGATCGGCATGCTTGCTAACCATAATTCGAATGGCATAGGCCTCAAGATTTTCAAACTCTCTTACCTTTGCCCAACGGCGGTAAATATCAATCAGAGTTTCTTGTAATACATCTTCAGAATTTTGAATGTCAAAACAAATTATTCGAGCGGCGCGCAACAAAGTAACCTGGTGCTCACTCACCCAGGCTGCAAATTCTTGGTCATGCCGTTTGGCCAATTTTGCACTCCTTGTAGAGAGCACAGGCTAACGGAATGGCTTCTAATAATCACTAGGGTGATCTGGATTCTGCAGTGAACAGTCAATTAACTGGTGGGGATAGGTGCGATTTTTAACGCCTCTTTATCCCAAAGTATCTGTTTGCCTTTAGCCCACTTAATTTCATCGTAGATATATTGGCCGAATTTTGGATAGGCAGCTTCAGGTGTAATTCCAAATGTCTTCTTAAATACACCTTTCCACGCGGGGCAGGTAAGCCCTTCTTGGCTAACTGGATAATCGCAAACCCCTATCCATGAGTCTTTCAGCCCAAGATAGAATCTTTGTATCGCATCATTTCCATATGTTCCACCAAGATACTGAAATGCCATCGAACCTAGAATGTAATTTATCCAAGGGTCACAATCACTTCCCTTTCTGCTTTCATTTTGAACAAAAAAATCAGTCCAGTAAGCAACAGATCTTGATTGATAATCAGGATCTTCGCCAAGGGTCGAAATTCGAGAAAGTGCTTGTAGCCAGAAGTTTCTATACATAGCTTGGCTATTGCGTCCTGCCAGCATAAATCCGTAGTAGTTTGCATTACCTTCTCGCACCCAACACAACATTGGCGCCATTGAGTTCCCAAGTTCATATCGCTGCACTACGTGAGTGAATTCATGAGAAGGTACTTGTGCCCAAAAAGCATCACCCCAATTTGAAAAGGCACCCGCGTTGAAAAATAGTGTTGCACCACCATTTTTATCATTGCCCGGTGCACCGCCACCTTGAAAACCTATTTCGGCTTTAGCTCTCTTTAATTTCATATCTAGCCAACCACCATCTAAAAGCTCAGCTGGTAGAGCAGAATTTACGTTGTCATAGATCCATTGGAATTCAGTTGTCATTGCAATCCAGATTCTTAGCGGAACGTTTAATGGACGCTCGTTAGCAAAGAATTTTGCAGTGACATTTATGTTGTCGATGATCTGCTTTTCTAGAGCTTTATCCATTTTAGGGTCGACGATGAAATCAATATTTGGAACTTCGTCTGTTAACCGTGCTTTGTAAGTCTTAAGAAAGTCTTGATAGGAAGCCAAATTCAAGGGAGTTAAGTCCGTGGGATAAGCAACGCTCTGAGTCGTTGGAGTTGGTGATGGGCTAGAAGTT
>CAZUWN010000180.1:0-1767 GCA_964624105.1 uncultured Candidatus Planktophila sp.
TCCTTTTCTATACCGGTATCAACTACAAGATTGGTGAAGTGCACGAAGGTGCAGCAACCATGGACTGGATGGAACAAGAGCAAGAGCGCGGTATCACTATTACTTCTGCAGCAACCACATGTATGTGGGACAAGCACCTAATTAACATCATTGATACACCAGGCCACGTTGACTTCACAGTTGAAGTAGAGCGTTCACTTCGTGTTCTAGATGGCGCAGTTGCAGTATTCGACGGCGTTGCAGGTGTTGAACCACAATCAGAAACAGTTTGGCGTCAAGCAGATCGTTACTCAGTTCCACGTATCTGTTTCGTAAATAAGCTAGACCGCACAGGTGCATCATTTGATAAGTGCGTTGGCATGATCAAGGATCGTCTAAATGCTGTAGCTCTTGTTCTACAACTTCCAATTGGTCTTGAAGGCGATTTCCTGGGTGTTGTTGATCTAATTGCAATGAAGGCACTTACATGGCGCGGCGAAACCCAAAAGGGTGAAGATTACGCAATCGAAGAAATTTCAGCTGACATGCTAGAAAAGTGCAAGCAAGCTCGTTACGAAATGATCGAAACACTTGCTGAAAATGATGACACTGTCATGGAAAAGTATTTAGCTGGCGAAGAGCTAACTGAAGCTGAGATTATTGCTGGTATCCGTCGCGCAACACTTGCGGCCAAGCTAACTCCAGTTCTAACTGGTTCAGCATTTAAGAACAAGGGTGTTCAACCAATGCTTGACGCTGTAGTTCGCTACTTGCCAAGCCCACTAGATGTTGAATCAATTATCGGTACCGATATGAACGATGCTTCAGTTGAAGTTGTGCGTCACCCTGAAAACGCTGAGCCATTCTCAGCTCTAGCTTTCAAAATCATGACCGATCCGCACCTTGGAAAACTAACGTTTATCCGCGTTTACTCAGGTGTTCTTGAGACCGGCTCAACCATTCTTAACTCCTCAAAAGACCGCAAAGAACGTATCGGCAAGATCTACCAGATGCACGCTAACAAGCGCGAAGAGCGTGACAATGTTGGCGCTGGAATGATCGTTGCTGTTATGGGTCTAAAGGACACCACCACAGGTGAAACCCTCTGCGATCCAGCCAAGCCAGTGATTCTTGAATCAATGGATTTCCCAGCTCCAGTTATCTCGGTTGCTATCGAACCAAAGACAAAGGGCGATCAAGAAAAACTTGGCGTTGCGATTCAACGTCTATCTGAAGAAGATCCAACTTTCCACGTTAAGACTGATGAAGAAACTGGCCAGACCATCATCGCTGGTATGGGTGAACTTCACCTTGAAATTCTCGTTGACCGTATGCGTCGCGAATTCAAGGTTGAGGCAAATGTTGGTAAGCCACAAGTTGCTTACCGCGAAACACTTCGCAAGCCAGTTGCGCGTCACGATTACACACACAAGAAGCAGACCGGTGGTTCAGGTCAGTTCGCAAAGATTCAAATCGCAATCGAGCCACTTCCAACTGGTGAAGTTGAAGGCGGTTACGAGTTCGTAAACAAGATCACTGGTGGTCGCGTTCCTCGCGAGTACATCCCTTCAGTTGATGCTGGTTGCCAAGAGGCAATGTCAGCAGGTCCGTTAGCTGGTTATCCACTAACAGATGTACGAGTAACTCTTCTTGACGGCGCGTATCACGATGTTGACTCATCGGAGCTCGCATTCAAGGTGGCTGGTATCGCAGCATTTAAGGAAGCAGCAAAGCTTGCTGATCCTGCAATTCTCGAACCAGTAATGAGAGTCGAAGTTGTTACCCCTG
>CAZUWN010000181.1:0-1766 GCA_964624105.1 uncultured Candidatus Planktophila sp.
CGATGAAAGTCAAGGAATTGGCAAAGATCAATTCGTTGTCATGATCCAAGGTTGCTACATGGAAACTATTTAGTAGCTCGATTCGTGACTTATTTTTGGAACCGATCTCGCGCATGATGATTTCGGTATTTGAAACTGGCAAGGTGTGGTCATCGACGCTATGAAAAAGCTGCATTGGAAGTTTAATCGTAGGCAGCAGTGCACGCGTCACTTTCAACATCGTGAGAAGTTGATGTACTCCACGATAAGGCAATTTGTCGTAACTATATTCAGTAACGCCTTTGCGCTTTATGTCATTGCCGACGCTGTTTCCGAACTTAACTAATCGCGAGACTGCAAAAGCTAGCGTTGGCGAAATGCCACGTACATGAATCATTGGGTTAACCAAAATAATTCCACTTAACTTATCGCCCAGTTCAGCGGCTACATGCAAGGTTGTTCCGCCACCCATCGATAGTCCGGCGACAAATACTTGTGTGCAATGTTTCTGTAGCTCAGATATTTCAGCCTTTACTTTTGCTGGCCACTCTGGCCACTCAACCTCGTTTAAATCTGATGGTTTAGTTCCATGACCAGGAAGCAGCGGCACCCGAACGCTGTACCCACGGGCATTGAGAAACTCAGCCCATGGCCGCATCGCCGCAGGGGAACCGGTAAAGCCATGAACAAGCACAATGCCGATATGACCATTCTTCTTATCGCCTAGCGCTTGAAAATCTTGCAGTAGACCAGCAGGGGCTCCGTTAACACTCATGCTCGAAATCTACCTCGGCTTCCCAGTGTCAGATAGAGGATTTAGGATCAATTCATTATGAATTCTTGGCAAGTGACTATTGAAGATCTAGGTCGCCCGTTGGTGCGAACTACCTTCGTGGTGCTCGACCTCGAGACATCAGGTGGCGCACCCCATCTAGGCGCGCACATCACCGAGATCGGCGCCGTGAAAGTACGCGGCGGCGAAGTACTGGGTAAATTTCAAACTTTTGTAAATCCAGGAACACAAATACCTTCATTCATAACCGCTCTTACTGGCATAACTGATCAGATGGTTTCATCAGCGCCTCGCATTGCCGAAGTTTTCCCAATTCTTCTAGAATTTTTGGGTGCCGAGAATGAAACCGTATTCGTTGCACACAATGCCCCCTTCGATCTAAGTTTTTTGAGAGCAGCCGCTATCTCTAGCCAATACCGTTGGCCGAAATATAAAGTTATTGACACTGCAAAATTAGCTCGACGGGTATTGAGCAGAGATGAAGTAGTTAACTGCAAACTCGGAACCCTGGCGGAGTTCTTTAACACAAGTGTGAGTCCCACTCATCGAGCACTCGATGACGCACTCGCTACGGTAGATGTTCTGCATGCGCTTATTGGCAGAGTTGGAACTCTCGGAATATCGACCTTAGAAGAGTTGCAGGATTTCAGTAACCGAAAATCATCAGCCCGAACTCGAAAAGAACTAGACAGTATTTAAATCTTATTAAATAACTACTTGGCTAATCGTTGGCTGACTGTTACCCAGTTGGCTAAAAGTGCCGTAGCGGCTCCTGAATCAATGGCTTCGATCGCATCTGCATAACCATCTCGCATTCGCTCTGCCAAAGACTTAGCGAACTCACCTTTATATGCAGCAATTGCGGCGGCGGCATTTAGCGCAACTGCATCTCGTGGCGCTCCTCGTTCACCACTGAAAATAGCGCGCGAAACACCCGCGTTGAATTGCGCATCTCCCCCAACTAAATCAGTTATCGGAGCTTTTGAAATTCCAA
>CAZUWN010000182.1:0-1765 GCA_964624105.1 uncultured Candidatus Planktophila sp.
TGTTTCTCGCGAAGTATTTGAAGAAAGCGGAGTTAGCGTTTCTAAAATTAATTATTTAGGTTCACAGCCTTGGCCATTTCCAGCTAGCATCATGATTGCATTTGAAGCCGTGATCGATGATCCATCAGCCGCGCGCCCTGACGGCGAAGAAATTGTTGAAGTGCGCTGGTATTCACGTGCTCAATTGAGAATGGCAATGGAAGATGGTTCGCTGTTGTTGCCACCAAAGATTAGCGTTGCTCGCAAAATGATTGAACGTTGGTTTCGTGCAGAGCACGGTGAATATACTGGTCAGAGATTGACCGGCGGCGAGAGCTGGCGATGACTGAAGAGCCGTTAGTAAATGTTCGTGCTGAAGAAATTTTGGCAGCCCTCGATGATGAACAACGCGCAGTTGCCTTAGCTACGCGAGGCCCAGTCTGCGTAATTGCTGGTGCGGGCACTGGCAAAACTCGGGCAATCACTCACCGCATTGCCTATGCCGCAGCCATTGGGGCAATGGATCCGCAACGAATTTTGGCGATCACTTTTACAGCCCGAGCAGCTGGTGAAATGCGTACGCGTCTGCGCGGTTTAGGCGTGCCAACGGTGGCTGCCCGCACGATCCACGCAGCAGCGCTCAAGCAGCTGCTCTTCTTCTGGCCGAGCGTATTTGGTGGTCGCACGCCAGATTTGCTGACATCTAAGACCGGATTTCTGGGTGAAGCCATCAATCGGGCAGGGCTGCAGGGCACGATCAATATCAATTCGCGTGACACTTTGCGCGATATTGCTAATGAAATTGAATGGGCGAAAGTTTCGCAGATTGGCCCAACTGATTACTTAACTGAACTTGATAACCGCGCGGCTAAACCTCGCGTTAATGCCGAGCAAGTTGCGCAGGTCTACACCGCTTATGAAAGTATCAAGCGCCAAGAACTCGCAATGGATTTTGAAGATGTTTTGTTGCTGACAACTGCGATGCTCGAAGAAGAGCGCGAAGTACGCGAACGAGTACAAGATCAATATCGCTATTTCACAGTTGATGAGTATCAGGATATTTCACCACTGCAACAGCGATTGATAAATGCGTGGTTAGGCAATCGCCAAGAGATTTGCGTTGTGGGCGACCCAGCTCAAACCATTTATTCATTTGCCGGAGCAACATCTTCGTTCTTAACTACATTTACTTCACGTTTTCCAGATGCCGAAGTTATTCGGTTAACTTCGGGCTATCGATCGACGCCAGAAATTACTTTTGCGGCAAACTCATTACTTCGTAGTGCAACCATGGGACAAGAATTAAATGCGCAAAATGATCATGGCGATAAACCAGAAGTACTTGCTTACAACGATGAGTCATCTGAAATTGCTGGCATTGTTGCCGATATGACTGCTTTGTTAAGCAGTGGTGTGCCCGCGCAAGAGATTGCCGTACTTGCTCGAACTAATTCACAATTGAATTCCTTAGAGCGCGCGATGAATGGCGCTAAATTGCCATACCAAGTGCGCAGCACTGAACGTTTCTTTGATCGCCCTGATGTAAAAGAATTCTTAAAAGGTGTGCGCACCGCATCGGTTATTCCGACCGAAGGAATTAATTGGTTAGATGAACTTCGCACGTTGGCACAACCATTTTTAACTGGCCAGAGCATCGATGGCATTGCTGGTCTATTGCACTTAGCGCGCGAACTTGACGAAGATATAAACTTCACGCCAAAAACACTGCGCAGTTATTTACGCGAAGTTGAAGATCGCGTGCAGCAGAACAATCCGCCGACCATGC
>CAZUWN010000183.1:0-1728 GCA_964624105.1 uncultured Candidatus Planktophila sp.
CTTGCATTGATTATTGGATATGGCGCAGGTCTCGTTTATGCGGGACAAGTAGTGCAATTGCCATAAATTTCCGCCATAAAGTGCGCTCATACTCGTAAGTAAGAGCCCTTTTGTAAGACAATTACGCCTTACCGATCTAAACCCGTTTACCGAAAGTGAAGGAAATAAAGAAATGGCACTAACCCAAGCAGATGTATTAGCTGGTCTTAAAGAGATCGTTGAAGAAGTTGCCGGTATTCCAGCTGCATCTATCGAGCTAGATAAGAATTTCTCAGATGATTTAGAAGTAGATTCACTAAGCATGGTTGAAGTTGTTGTTGCTTCTGAAGAGCGCTTCGGTGTGAAGATTCCTGATGATCAGGTAACTGAACTTAAAACTGTTGGCGATGCAGTTAATTTCATCGTGAAGGCTTCTGCTTAATCGTCTGCGGAACCTAACTAAAGATGTCAGCCCAACGACGCGTAGTCGTAACTGGACTTGGCGCAACAACTCCAATCGGAGGAGATGCGTCAAGTACTTGGGCTGCCTTGCTCGCCGGTAAGAGCGGTGCTCGCACCCTTACCGAAGATTGGGCAAACACGATTCCAGTTAATTTTGCCGCCCGTGTGGCAGTTGAACCAAGTGAAGTTATGGAACGAGTTGAACTTCGTAAATTAGATCGCTCTGAAGCATTTGCTCTGATTGCATCGCGCGAAGCTTGGAAAGATGCTGGCTCACCTGAAGTTGATAATGAGCGTCTTGGCGTTGTTATCGCTTCCGGCATCGGTGGCGTTACAACTCTGCTTGAGCAATATGACATTTTGAAAGAAAAGGGCGCTCGCTCGGTTAGTCCTTACACAGTGCCGATGTTGATGCCTAATGGTCCAGCAGCACATGTTGGTCTCGAATTTAAAGCCCGCGCAGGTGTTCACACCCCAGTAAGTGCGTGTGCATCAGGAGCCGAAGCAATTGGTTATGCCTTTGAAATGATTCGCAATAATCGCGCTGATGTAATTATTAGTGGTGGCGTCGAAGCTGCGATTCACGCGCTGCCAATGGCTGGTTTTGCAGCAATGAAGGCACTTTCTACTCGTAGCGATGCACCTGAGCGCGCTTCCAGGCCATATGACCTTGATCGCGATGGTTTTGTTTTGGGCGAAGGCGGCGGCGTATTAATTCTCGAAGAGTACGAACACGCTAAAGCTCGTGGTGCCAAGATTTATTGTGAGATTGCGGGACAAGGTTTAACGTCTGATGGTTTCCATATTGCAGCGCCAGATCCTGATGGAAGTGGCGTGCAACGGGCGATTAAATTTGCACTAGCCGATGCGGGCCTCTCAACTAAAGATGTAGTGCACTTAAATGCACATGCAACTTCAACTCCTGCTGGTGATGTTGCCGAAGCTAATGCGCTGCGCTTAGCACTAGGTAAAGATGCCGATCACGTTGCAGTTTCAGCCACTAAATCTATGACTGGTCATTTGCTCGGTGGCGCAGGTGCGATCGAATCAGTATTCCTAGTCAAAGCAATTCAAGATCGTTTGGCGCCACCAACAATTAATATTGAAAATCTAGATCCTGCTGTAACTGTCGATGTGGTTCGCGATAAACCACGCGCACTGCCAGCTGGCGATATTGCAGCGCTTAATGATTCCTTCGGTTTTGGTGGACATAACGTCGTATTAGTCTTTAAGTCAGTTAACTAACATGACGATCGACGAGCGCGATCCAGAAGTTCGCATCGCAAA
>CAZUWN010000184.1:0-1725 GCA_964624105.1 uncultured Candidatus Planktophila sp.
GGCAGCGGTGAATAAGCACCCATGCCGCCAGTGTTTGGGCCTTCGTCGCCATCGAGTGCGCGTTTGAAATCTTGCGCTGGTTGCATCGGAATAATGTTGCGACCATCGCTAATTCCAAATAACGAAATCTCGGGGCCAGCTAAATATTCTTCGATTACAACTCGTTGACATTGCATTGCGTGATCAATTGCTACTTGGCGATCTGATGTGACAACTACGCCTTTGCCGGCAGCTAAGCCATCATCTTTAACAACATATGGTGCGCCGAAAGTATCTAGTGCGCGTTCGATTTCCAATTGCACTGGGCCAACGGTAAAACTTTTAGCAGTTGGCACACCAGCATCGTGCATAACTTCTTTAGCAAAGTTTTTACTGCCTTCAAGTTGCGCGGCAGCTTTTGAGGGTCCAAATACTTTTATGCCAGCTGCGCGCAGACGATCTGCGGCGCCATTTACTAGCGGCACTTCGGGGCCAATTACGACAAATTCAATTGCAAGTGATTTAGCTAATTCCGTAATTGCTAGATTGTCTTTGATATCTAACTCGTGACAAGTTGCAAATTGCGCAATGCCTGGGTTGCCAGGTGCGACATGTAGTTCAGTGCAGAAAGTATCTGCGTGTAGTCCTAGTGCCAGGGCGTGTTCGCGACCGCCGCTTCCGACTAGGAGGATTTTCATCTTTAGATGAACTCCTTCACGACGATTGTCTCGTCGCGACCCGGCCCGACGCCGATTGCGCTCATTGGCGCCCCTGAGATTTTCTCTAAGTAAGCAACATAAGCTTGCGCGTTCTTAGGCAGATCAGAAACTTTGCGAGCGCTGCGAATATCTTCAGTCCAACCAGGTAGATATTCATAGATTGGTTTTGCGTGATGGAAATCTGATTGCGAAGCAGGTAGTTCTTCAACGCGCTTGCCATCGATCTCATAAGCCACACATACCGGGATTTGCTCCCAGCCAGTAAGCACATCGAGCTTGGTTAAGAAGAAGTCAGTTAAGCCATTAACGCGCACGGCATAGCGAGCAATCGGAGCGTCATACCAACCGCAACGACGATTACGCCCAGTTGTTACGCCTACTTCGCCGCCAATGCTGCGTAGTTTCTCGCCATCTTCATCAAGTAATTCAGTTGGGAACGGGCCACTACCAACGCGAGTTGTGTAGGCCTTAACAATTCCAATTACGCGTTCAATCTTGGTTGGGCCAATGCCAGAACCTGTGCAAGCACCACCGGCAGTTGGATTACTTGAAGTTACAAATGGATATGTACCGTGATCAACATCGAGCAAAGTGCCTTGGGAACCTTCGAGCAGAACAGTTTTGCCTGCCTTTAGCGCTTCATCAAGAATCAAAACAGTGTCAGCAACATATGGGCGCAAGATTTCGGCATACTCAAGATATTCCTTAAGTACTTCTTCAACTGCAATGTCTTTACGATTAAAAACTTTAATCAGAACTTGGTTCTTATCGCGCAGAGCTGCTTCAAGTTTCTGACGCAGAATTGAAGGATCAAATAAATCTTGCACGCGAATTCCGATGCGATTAATTTTGTCCGCATATGCCGGCCCGATGCCACGACCAGTTGTGCCGATCTTGGAATTACCCAAGAAACGTTCGGTGACTTTGTCGATGGTGCGGTGATATGGCGTAATCAAATGTGCGTTGGTGCTAATTAGTAACTTGCTGCAATCAATGCCGCGTTCAGTTAAACCTTTGATCTCTTGTA
>CAZUWN010000185.1:0-1700 GCA_964624105.1 uncultured Candidatus Planktophila sp.
AGCCTGGTTCACTTGAGCCAAATTCTGAAGCGATGACTAAGGTAATTAATTACTGCGCTAAGAAAGGTGTCTTGCTTCTTTCAGCCGGCACTTACTCAAATGTGATTCGTTTCTTGCCACCAATTGTTATTTCAGATGAGTTATTACTTGATGCAATGAGCGTTCTTGATGAGGCTTTCGCTTCGCTTTAAAGTCCGCGCAAGAAATCAGGATCATCATCGGGTGCGATTGAGCGTTTTGGTTTCTTTCCGCCATTGCCAGGGCGCTTTGGTCGCCCAGCTACTAGATAAGCAACTGCGCCAATCGTTGGAATTAACACAATAATTATTAGCCAGCCCCAACGAGGCAGTGAACGAACATCACTATCTTCACGTTGCGCACAATCGATTAATCCATAGAGCTGGATAGCGATAGATAGAACTACGAACAAAACTCTCATGAACTTAGTTTAGCGATTTCTTAATGCATAACCAACGCTAGCGCCAAAAGGAAGGCAAATATGATCTGTAATTCACCGGTTTTGCCCAGTAGCGGAATTAACGCGGGGCCAGTTGCACCGGATCGAACTTGATTAGCAATAATAAAAGTTTGCGGCAAAAGTGCCAGCGTAATCAAGGTATTTTTACCAGGTACCGCAAGGGCTGAAACGTGAGCAAGAAACAGAAGTGCGATGAAGAGTTTACGAGCTCCGGCATCACCTAATCGGACTGCCAGTGTGCGCTTGCCAACTAACTCATCTTGAGCACGATCACGGAGATTGTTTATGGCCAGTAGCGCACAAGCCAGCGATCCCATTGGGATTGCAACTACAAAGCTTTGCCAAGTTAATCTCTCAGTCTGCACATAGTAAGAACCCATAGTCGCTACAAGTCCAAAGAATAAAAATACCGAAATTTCACCCAAGCCCAGATAGCCATATGGTCGTTTACTGCCGGTGTATGTCCAAGCTGCAAAAATTGCCGCAGCGCCTACGGCAATCAACCAAAGTGAAGTTAAAAGAGCGAGTCCTAAGCCAACGATGGCAGCGACTGCAAATGAAAGTAACGCTGCTTGCTTGACTGATTTCGCGCTTGCTAATCCAGAGGCAACTAAGCGGGTTGGGCCAACGCGATTATCGTCTGTGCCTTTAATGCCATCGGAGTAATCATTGGCATAGTTCACGCCAACTTGAAGCGCCACACTAACAACTAGAGCTAAACCAGCCAGGGCGAAGTCGGCTTGACTTGCCGCCAATGACGTTGCGACCACCACCGGCCCGATAGCAGCTGGCAGTGTGCGCGGACGAGCACCTGCAATCCACTTATTCAAAATCAAAACTCCGATTTCATAGCTAATTGCGCAAGCGCACCACGGTCTACTTTTCCGATACCGATCAAAGGTAGCGCAGATAATTGGTGAAAACGCTTTGGTTTAGCTAAGTTGCCGAATTTTTCCACCAAGAGACGCTCGACTTGTTCTGCAAACTCAGCTGGTGCGTTAACCGCAGCTATGTGAAGTTCTTGCCCCCACTTTTGACTAGACATTGCGAAAGCGGCAAATTCAAAGCTGGCAAAACTCTGCGAGATAGCGTTTTCAATTTCGATAAGTGAAATGTTTTCGCCACCTGAAATAATTACATCATCGCCGCGGCCCAGAACGATTAAATGTCCATCAACTAATTCACCGCGGTCACTTGTTACAAACCAATTCTGCGCATCTAA
>CAZUWN010000186.1:0-1688 GCA_964624105.1 uncultured Candidatus Planktophila sp.
GCAGGTCAATTGCCACTTGTTAATGGCACCATGGCAGGTACTGGAAAAGTTGATGGCGAAATAACACCAGAGCGCGCAAAAGAACTTGCTCAAATTTGCGCGCTTAATTGTTTAGCTGCAGTTGAAACTGTCGCCGATGTAAATAAAATTACCAAGATTGTTCGCGTAGTTGGTTATGTAAATGGCGTTCCTGGTTATATCAATGCGCCAATTGTTGTTAATGGTGCGAGTGAATTGTTCTTAGCAATCTGGGGTGATGGCGCAAAGCATGCACGTAGCGCTGTTGGTATTGCCGAATTGCCGTTGAACTCACCGATTGAAATCGAACTAACTGTCGAGATTACCGACTAATTACTTACCGCGTTTTCCTAAACGTTCAACGTCAGTAATTAACACAGCGCGACCATCAAGTTTTAACCAGCCGCGGCCAGCAAAATCGGCCAGTGCCTTGTTAACAGTTTCGCGTGAGGCACCAACTAACTGAGCCAACTCTTCTTGAGTTAAGTCATGGTGCACAAATAAACCTTCGTCAGTAACTTTTCCGAAGCGATCACCAAGGTCGATTAACGCCTTAGCAACACGGCCTGGAACATCTGAGAAAACTAGATCGCCAACCGCTTCGTTGGTGCGGCGTAGACGCTGCGCTAAACGAGCAAGTAGTTGCAATGAAACTTCTGGGTTTTCTTTTAACCAAGGAATAACTTTGGCATGAGACAAGCTAAGTAGCTTGGCATCGGTAACTGCAGTTGCAGTCGATGTGCGTGGGCCTGGATCAAAGAGGCTTAGCTCGCCAAACATTTCGCCGGGCCCAAGAATTGATAAAAGATTTTCGCGGCCATCGGTACTTGAGGTTCCAAGCTTTAACTTGCCATCGACAATTACATATAAGTGATCGCCAGAATCGCCTTCAGCGAAAAGCACATTGCCCTTAAGCACCTTTACTTGATCCATAGATGCGCGCAAAGAAGCGGCAGCTGCATCATCGAGGGCAGTAAAAAGTGGGGCTCTACGTACTACTTCTTCATCATGTGGCACAAGAGGTACTTTACCTCCATGGGAGTCGATAGCCAAAAGCGAGCAGAAGCCCGCAAGATCTATCGGGTTTTAACCAAGACTTACCCGCACGTAACCTGCGAACTCGACTTCAAAAATCCACTGCAGCTACTAATTGCCACTGTTCTCTCAGCGCAATGCACGGATAAGCGTGTGAACGCAGTGACGCCCGCGCTATTTAAGAAATATAAGAATGTGAGCGCATTTGCTGGAGCGCGAGTAGAAGATATTGAAGATCTTATTTACACAACTGGCTTCTTTCGCGCCAAAGCTCGCCACATCAAAGGGCTAGCAACCAAAATTGTTAAGCAATACGGCGGGCAAGTTCCGCCTGAACTTGAAAAACTAGTAACTCTGCCTGGTGTTGGGCGCAAAACCGCAAACGTTGTACTCGGTCACGCCTTTGATATTCCTGGAATCACTGTTGACACTCACTTTGGTCGCTTGTCGCGTAGATTTGGCTGGACTACATCGCAAGATCCGGTCAAAGTCGAGCACGAAGTCGGTGCGCTGATTGCGCAGAAAGAGTGGACCAACTTGTCACAGCGCATGATCTGGCACGGTCGCCGAATTTGTCATTCGCGCAAACCAGCTTGTGGTGCCTGCCCAATGGCAAAGATCTGCCCCTCATTTGG
>CAZUWN010000187.1:0-1684 GCA_964624105.1 uncultured Candidatus Planktophila sp.
ACGCCAGTAATTAAATAACCTACTTCGCCCACGCCTAAACCCTTGCTAGGCATTGGTTCTGGTGAGATCACGCCGACTTCAAGCATTTCGTGGCGCACGCCAGTTGAGAACATTTGAATTTGATCGCGTGGTGAAAGGTGGCCATCGACAACGCGCACATAAGTAACTACGCCACGATAGCTGTCATAAACCGAGTCAAAAATAAGTGCGCGAGCAGGTGCGCTGGCATCGCCTTGTGGTGCTGGGATTTGGGCAATGATTTGATCAAGTAGCTCTGCAACACCATCGCCAGTTTTTCCAGAGACTCGTAAACAATCTTCAGGTTGGCAACCAATTAAGTTAGCAAGCTCTTTAGCAAACTTTTCAGGTTGGGCGTTCGGCAAATCAATTTTATTTAGGACCGGAATAATGGTTAAGTTATTTTCCATTGCGAGATACAAGTTAGCCAGCGTTTGCGCTTCGATACCTTGTGCGCAGTCAACGAGCAGAACTGCGCCTTCGCATGCAGCAAGTGACCGCGATACTTCATAAGTAAAGTCAACGTGACCGGGTGTATCGATCATGTTCAAGATGTATTCCTGGCCATCGATACCGCTGCGCCATGGCAAACGAACTGCTTGCGACTTAATTGTGATTCCGCGTTCGCGTTCAATATCCATGCGATCTAAATATTGCGCGCGCATATTGCGGGCTTCTACAACTTCGGTGATTCCCAACATGCGATCGGCAAGAGTTGATTTACCGTGATCAATATGGGCAATGATGCAGAAGTTACGAATCTGCGCTGGATTAGTTGCGGCTGGTTGAGGTGCCTTGGCAAGTGAAATTGCAGGCATCGTTAAGCCTTAAAAGTAACTAGTTGCGAATTAACGAACGCCGGCTTTAACGGCAGCTTTTGCCATTGAAGACTTCTTGTTGGCAGCAGTGTTCTTGTGCAAAACACCCTTAGCAACGGCGATATCGAGCGCCTTTGAAGCGTCGCGTAGTTCAGTTGAGATAACTGCGGCATCGCCAGCGGTTACAGCGTCGCGGAATTTGCGAGCAGCTGTCTTGATAGAAGAGCGCACTGACTTGTTACGTAGGCGTGCCTTCTCATTGGTCTTGATCCGCTTGATCTGCGACTTGATATTTGCCACTTAAGGTTTACTCCGAACTAAATTGGTTGAACGCTAAATACGAACCCGAAGGCTACCAGCGGGGCACCTTTAGGCTCAAATCGGCGCAATTCAGCTAAATCTGGTTATCGGGCCGCTTTTGCGCTGGCGATCTCGGAAATCGCGTGTTCGAGCGCATAGATCGGGTCACTTGCCGCCCCTTTTACTTGGGCATCGGCCAAGGCAATTGCTCCAACGGCGGCAACAATTCCGCGCGGAGTCCAGCCAGCCAACTGACGACGAGCCTTATCGATCTGCCATGGCGCCATGCCTAATTGGCCAGCTAACTCAAAAGATTTCGCATTTCGATTGGCACCTGAAACTTTGGCCAATGAACGAAGCGCGGAAGCGATCGCGCTTGTGACCATAACCGGGTCAGTGCCCGTTTCGATTGCACTTCGTAATTGCAATAGCGCGACTGGCAAATTTCCATCGAGGGCGGCATCGGCCACATCAAAGCCCGTGGTCTCAACGCGACCTTGGTGATACTTATCAACTTCTTTTTCATCAATGGTGCCAGCAGGTGCATC
>CAZUWN010000188.1:0-1683 GCA_964624105.1 uncultured Candidatus Planktophila sp.
TTGGTTTAGGCGCGCAAACAATTGTGCGAGATGTGCTCTCTGGAATTTTTATGTTGGTTGAAGATCAATATGGTGTTGGTGACACCGTTGAAGTTCTTGAAATAAAAGGTGTGGTCGAAAAAGTTGGCCTACGAATTACAACTGTGCGCGATAGCGCTGGCACACTTTGGTACCTGCGTAATGGTGAGATTCTTAAAGTTGGAAACTCAAGTCAATCGGCTTGATTAACTAAACCGGCAGCTGCCATTTCTAAATAGCCCCAGAGGGTTTCTTTGTGGGCAGCATCAATCTCAACCCCATCAATAGCTTTGCGCATCGCACCAATCCAGGCGCCATGAGCTTCGCGATCAATATGAAAACCAGCATGACGCATTCTTAAACGTGGGTGTCCGCGCTCTTCGGAATAAGTAGTTGGCCCGCCCCAATATTGTTCTAGAAATTTCTGCAAACGCTCTGCGGCACCTTTCATATCCGAATCTGGATACATCGGACGCAGAATTGGGTCAGTAGCAACATGGGCATAGAACTGCGAAATTAAATCCGCGAAGAATGCTTCGCCGCCAACTTCTTCGTAGAAACTCAATTAAGTCGCAACCAGACTGCAGTATCGGTTGGTAATTTATTTCCGTTAAGTGGAGCGCTAGAAACCAATATTTCTGCACCCGCTGGCAGTTCAATCTCAGTTCCGAAGTTCACATAGCAAGTGAAATTACCGGGGCGCGTAAACGCTAAGACTTCATCGTTTACATCAAGCCAAGTCATTGGGCCATCGCCTAAACCAGCTTCTGCCTTACGAATTGCTAGTGCTTTGCGATACATAGTCAGCGTTGAGGTTTCAACACCATCTTGCAGAGAGGCTGCAAACTTGCCCCACCAATCACTTTGTGGCAACCAAGCATCAACCGGTTTTAAAGATTGATTAGCGGAAAAACCAAATGCGCCAGTTGCATCATGATGCCAAGGCAACGGCACGCGACAACCATCGCGACCACGATCGACTTTGCCGCTCATTACCCAGCGTGGGTCAGTTAAACGATCTTCTGGAATATCGCGCACTTCAGGCAACGCTAACTCTTCGCCTTGGTAAACATAGGCACCGCCTGGCAGCGCCAACATCAGTAGCGCACCAGCACGGGCACGACGAGTGCCACGTTCTAAATTAAATTTCTTCGCATCGCCTTGGCGGTGCAGCGTTGATTTATCTACGTTTAACAACCCTAGATCAAAGCGATCAACCGAGCGAACTAAATCGTGATTGTTAAATACCCAAGAAGATGGCGCACCAACTTCAGCCATTGCCGCCATAGAAACAACAATGCGCTCCTTTAGAAACGGTGCTTCCCAAAGTGAAATCAGGAAATCAAAGTTAAATGAGTTAGCTAATTCATCAGGGCGTAAGTAGCGGGCAATTCGAGTGGCCGGACTAACCCAAGCCTCAGCAACTGCCATGCGATCACCGGGATATGAATCAAGAATCTTGCGCCATGAGCGATGAATGTCGTGCACGCCTTCTTGATCCCAGAATGGATGTTGCGTTGCCGACAACATTTCGTTGCCTGCTTCTGGTTCAACCATATCTGGCAAACCTTCAGCTTTAATCATTGCGTGCGCCACATCGATACGGAAACCATCGACGCCCAGGTCTAACCAAAACTTCAAGATATTTTCAAAGTGTTCACGCAC
>CAZUWN010000189.1:0-1672 GCA_964624105.1 uncultured Candidatus Planktophila sp.
CGTACCGCTGCCGTTTGTGCATTACTCATCGCCAATTTATTTAGCCGGCGTCGCCCGACCTGGCCCAACAATTCGCGAAAATCGAGTGGTGCATGCGATGGCTAGATTGTTATTAGCTGGATCAATTAATAACATTCAATGTTCTTGGGTTAAGTTAGGTTTAAATGGCCCCGACGGCGTTCTTTCATTATTAGCCGGTGGCGTTAATGACATCGGTGGCACCTTGATGGAGGAAACCATCAGCCGTATGGCGGGCAGCACAAATGGCTCACTTCGCACAGTTGTCGAGCTAGAAGAGATTGCACAGTTAGCTAACCGCCCTGCACGCCAGCGAACTACTACTTATGGCCCAGTTCGGGCTGATCGCGAGGCCATCTCGCGCCGTGCTAACGTTAAGCAATTGTTTCCGGGGTCGGTGTAATTCCGAACCGGCAGTGAAAGTCTGCGACCCGAACGCATCCAGCGCTCGGTGGACTTGGTGTAATTCCAAGACCGACGGTTAAAGTCCGGATGAGAGGAAACATTATTTAGGTGGGCTAACCATGCCTGCCTAGGTTTGGCGCTCAGAAATTAAAAATCTGAGCGCGAATTAAGCACCCCGGAAATCGCTACTAAAGATTTCTAAGGGAGGTGCGACATTAGCGAGTTAGATATTTCGATGCTCAAGCGAGCTAATGAATTAGCCTGCCTTGGCTTAGGTTTAACTGGATCAAATCCAATTGTCGGCGCTGTCGTCGTCAGCGCTGGTGGCAAAATTATTGGCGAAGGTTTCCACCAGAGTGGTCCGCATGCCGAAGTTGTGGCTCTTGAACAAGCTGGCCAATTAGCAAATGGTGCAACGCTCTTTGTAACTCTAGAACCTTGTAGCCATCAGGGAAAAACTGGGCCGTGCACCGAAGCAATTATTAAAGCCGGCATCGCCAAAGTTGTATATGCAGTACGCGACCCTAACTTGTTAGCAAGCGGGGGAGCCAAAGCGCTTGAAGCTGCCGGTATCGAAGTTGTCTTAAACACCGAAGTTACCGAGATTGCTCATAGCAATCGTGCTTGGCTACATAAAATTAAAAACAACCGCCCATATTTCATCTGGAAAATTGCAACAACCCTAGATGGCCGAACTGCCGCAATTGATGGCAGCTCAAAATGGATAACTGGTCCAGAATCACGGGCAGAGGTTAGCCAACTACGTTCTGAGAGCAGCGCAATTTTGATTGGCACTGCAACGGCTCTTGCTGATAATCCAAATCTGATTCCTAAAGACTTAGAAAGAACAAAGCAGGGTAACCCCGTAAGAATCGTTATGGGATTACGCGAAGTTCCAAGTGACTTCAACTTGAATAATGATGCCGCCGAAACGGTATTCCTGCGCAGTCATGATTTTTCTGAACTGTTAGAGCTTTGTGCTGAGCGCGACTTCAACCAAGTCTTTGTCGAATCAGGAAGTGAATTAGGAACAGCGCTGTTAAAGGCTGGACTAATTGATGAATTGATCATTTTCCAAGCGGCCAGCTTGCTCGGTTCTGGTTTGTCCTTCATTGGTGATCTGGGAGCTACCAATATCAACGAAAAAATGGACTTTTTGATCAGAGATGTAGCGCAATTCGGAAATGATTTAAAGATCACTTTGACTAAAGGGACGGGGATCTAAATGTTTACTGGTTTAGTTGAAAGC
>CAZUWN010000190.1:0-1660 GCA_964624105.1 uncultured Candidatus Planktophila sp.
AAGTCCCGGTAAACAGCAGGCAGAGTTAGCAGTGATGGTCCGGTATCAAAGGCATAGCGACCAATCCATTCGGTGCGACATTTTCCACCGACGAAGTTAGCAGCCTCAAAGATTTCGACTTGATGGCCAGCTTTAGCAATTCGAGCTGCGGCGCTCATGCCACCAATACCGGCGCCAATGACAACTACTTTGCTCATAGTGTGCGCCCCTTCCATTGCACTTTTCCGCGGGCGCTCCAAGAATAAATAATCAAGTAGATCAACATCAAGGTTGAAATCGGATGCAAGAAGGCATCAAGGAAGCGACCACCAGAGACGCGAGCAGCGATGATGCGCGAAATGATTACAAACTCCAATGCGTAGAAGCCGGCTGTAAAGCCAGCGATCGCACCAAGTAAGGGGAGGATTCCAGTTATAAATAGGAAGGTGATTGCAATGAAGGAACCAAGCCTTGATCCGAAGGCCGCCCAAAGTGATTTACCGTAGCCAGCTTTAACTTCGGCCCATGAGTTATACATGTGGCAAGTTGAAATATGTGAACCGTCTGCAACGCAACCTTTAAATCCATTTCGCAACAAGGTACGGGCAAGTTCCATATCGTCTAAGACAGCTGACTTTGAAGCTGAATATCCAGCAACGGCGGCAAGTGAACTTTCACGAACTGCAAAGAATTGGCCATTTGCTACCGCAAGAGAAGCTCGACCTGATTTTTGAGCAATCCGCAGCGGCACTGTCGATAACCAAGACCATTGAAGTAGCGGTTGAATCATTCGCTCGCCAAAAGATTTTGCGATCTGCTTTGGATACGGTGAGACGAAATCAAGCTTTTGATCAATGAGTAAATTTATAGCCGCACAAATTGCTCGTGGAACTAAGCGAACATCGGCATCTATATTTACGATGTAGTCAGCGTTAGCTTTAGAGCGTAATTGCTCGAGTGCCCAAGGCTTTCCGAGCCAACCTTCAGGTAGTGGTTGGCCACTTGAGACGGAGAATTTTTCGTCCCCTGCAATTTCACGCTTTAGCAGCTCAAGTGTTTCATCTTCTGAGTTGTCATCTAAAAAATAGAATTCGAGATCAGAGATACCAGTTTGAGCTTTAAGCGATGCCACTAAATCCACAATATTTTTGGCTTCATTGCGAACTGGCAGCAGCACTGCCACGGATGCGGATAAATCTCGACCATTGCGGGGGATGCGAATTGATTGGGCATTAATAAAAGTCAGCAAGAACATTGCCAACGTTAGAACTAGAGAAACATTTAACATATTAAATATTTATGGACGCCCGAGCCAGCGAGCGAAAAAGTATGGCGCGAGCGCCAAGGTGTAGAAGAAGCCACCAAATAACGCAACACCTGGACGATCAAAGAAGAAGAGATTCGAAACAATTCCACCAAACCAGCTCCAGGCTAAGAAAACATCAGATGCCAGAAGAGATGAACCGTACTTACGTTGCTCTTTAGGTAAAGAAAAATTAAGAATAGCCATTAACGTGATTCCGGCTAATAACCAGCCGAACATATTTGATAGCGGAATATCTGGTTGAAACGGAACATGCGAGCCAGTAACTTCCCATTTCCAACGACCATCGCCAACCATCTGTGGGTCAAGAAAAAGATCCCAAGCCATCAGGGCAAAACCACCGTAGAGAAATGTCCA
>CAZUWN010000191.1:0-1657 GCA_964624105.1 uncultured Candidatus Planktophila sp.
CATATGGATGAAATTTTGCCAGCTGAAAAATTACCAATGCGCTATGCCGGTTACAGCACTTGTTTTCGTCGCGAAGCCGGAACATACGGCAAAGACACTCGTGGAATTATTCGGGTTCACCAATTCGATAAAGTTGAAATGTTTAGTTTCTGTCACCCTGATCAAGCAGTTGCCGAACACCAAAAGCTTTTGCAATGGGAGAAAGATTTCCTTAATGCAATGGAGATTCCTTACCGCGTTATTGATGTGGCATCAGGTGATCTTGGTTCAAGTGCGA
The DNA here is from genome assembly GCA_964624105.1 of uncultured Candidatus Planktophila sp. GTDB lineage: Bacteria > Actinomycetota > Actinomycetes > Nanopelagicales > Nanopelagicaceae > Planktophila. The sequence goes on from CAZUWN010000191.1 coordinate 278, forward strand.
CCCGTAAATTCGATATTGAAGCCTGGATTCCAACTCAGCAGGCGTATCGCGAAGTAACTAGTACTTCTAACTGCACCGAGTTTCAAGCTCGTCGCTTAAATATTCGCTTTAAAGAAGGCGATAAAACTTCAGCGGTTGCCACGTTAAATGGCACTTTAGTTGCGATCCCGCGCATGATTGTTGCGATTCTGGAAAATCATCAAAACGCTGATGGAACTGTAAATGTGCCAGCTGCACTGCAACCTTTCTTAGGTATGACTCGATTCGAGTTAGTGTGACCGGTAGACGCCCTAAATTAATTGCTAGTGATCTAGATGGAACCGTTGTAGCGCATTACGGTGATATCTCACAACGAACTATTGATGCTTTCCGTCGTGCCCATGCAATGGGCATTGAGATTTTCTTTGTAACTGGTCGCCCACCGCGTTGGATGCCAGAAATTAAAGAAGCATTCGGAATCGGCAACGCTATTTGTGGCAACGGCGCAATGCTTTATGACTTACATAACGGAAAAGTTCTCGAAGAATGGCTGATGCCGGTTGATGCGCAATTAGAAACCGTTAAACGATTACGAGCGGCAATCCCCCAAATAAGTTTTGCAGTTGAATCACATAATTATTTCCATCGCGAAAAGAAATACATTCCTCGTTGGGATGTGGGTTTAGATAACGTCGGTGTTGAATTGATTGAAGAAATCATGGCAGCCCCGGCACTTAAACTTCTGGCGCGTTGTTCAGATCAAGAACTTTCATCAGATGAGATGTTAGAAATTGCACTAAAAGAATTAGCGGGCATAGTTACCGTTACGCATTCAAACCCACATGATTCACTCTTGGAAATTTCAGCTATTGGTGTTTCAAAAGGTGCCACGCTGTCAAAGATGGCAGCACGGTTAAATATTGATGCAGCTGACTGTGTCTCATTTGGTGATAATCCAAATGACTTTTCAATGCTTGAATGGTGTGGTCGCTCATATGCAATGGCAGATGGCCACCCAGATGGACCAAAACACGCGAAATCAGTTGCGCTGCCACATACCGACGATGGTGTTGCGATTGTGATTGAAGAGCTACTCGAACTTCCCGCTTAACTTCAAGTAATTTTCACTCAATTTTAGATAAGCGCCATCCTCAGGTAGATTACGCCGCGGAGGGCTCGCATAGCGGCCGAGTGCACCGGTCTTGAAAACCGGCAGGTGAAAGCCTCGAGGGTTCAAATCCCTCGCCCTCCGCCATATTTTCTTTACTTATCTGACCTACCCTTTTTAAACGCAACTCTTGTGGCTGAATTCATAGCGCTCAAGCAAGACATCGCCTAGCGCGCGCAAAGCCATGAGAGGACACTTCGCCTTAGAGTTTTATGAGCAAGAACTAAGGGAGT
>CAZUWN010000192.1:0-1645 GCA_964624105.1 uncultured Candidatus Planktophila sp.
CCGGCGATTTTGTACGTGCCATCAGTTGAACCGGCTGCCGACATCGCATCAGTAACCATCACAATACGATTTGGCGCAGCTTCAAAAACATCACGCACTATTTGAGTCGACACATGTTCGCCATCGAGAATTAATTCCAGACTTACACGTAATTCACCAATTACCGCGCTCGACATAGTGCCTGGGCCATCTACAACTTTTGGCATGGCATTGTTGAAATGCGTAACAACACTTGCTCCGCGATCAATTGCAGCTTGTGCTGTTGCAGCATCTGATTGCGAGTGACCGATCGCGGCGATTACGCCAGATTTTGCTAAATGCTCAATTACTTCTAGTGCGCCATCGAGCTCAGGTGCGATGGTGATCATCTTGATAAAACCTTGACCGGCATCAAGCAATGTTTGCACTTCAGCAATTGTTGGCGTGCGCAAAAGATTTGGATCATGAGCACCGCAGCGGGCATGTGAAAGATATGGACCCTCTAAGTGAATACCGGCAATTTCCCCGCGCTGCGCAAATGGAACCAACCGTTTGATCTGTGAAATTAAATTTGGAATTGGCTCAGTAACCAAACTGGCTAATCCAGCAACGGTTCCGCCAGCGCGATGGGTAGCAATTACTTGGGAAATTTCGGAATCAGTCAGGCTGGCGAAGTATTTACCGCCACCGCCATGACAATGAATATCTACGAAACCTGGGATCAATATTCCTTCGTAGCGAAGATCATATTCTGGCGTTGTTCCACTATTAATCGATCGAATTACGCCATCTTCGATCTCTAGCCATACCTCTTTCTGCAGTTCTTGATCGATAAGCACGGTGGCTGCAGAGATTATCACTTAGCAAACTTATGGGTTTGAGGTAGTCAGGTCAAGAATCTAGTGAAACAGTAGTTGTTTAATGGCCTTTCCTCTGCCTATTCTTAGCGCACTAGAGAGGCGATCATGACTATTGATTCAAATGAACCAGAGCTAGGACTTTTGCGCACTGAACAAGTTGACGCGAAGTTCCAATTGCTCGATGTCATGTCTATTTCTGAACTTTTGCAAGCAATGAATGAAAGCGATACCGAAGTTCCTAAAGCAGTTAATGCGATTTTGCCTCGCATTGAAAAAGCAATTGATGCAGTCGTAGATCGCATGTTACAAGGTGGCCGACTGATTTATTTAGGTGCCGGCACATCTGGTCGTCTTGGCGTGCTTGATGCCGCTGAATGTGGGCCAACTTTTTCGGTCAGTACTGATCAAGTAGTTGCATTTATTGCCGGCGGAGATTCAGCTCTGCGGTTACCAGCTGAAGGCGCTGAAGATCGCCCCGAACTTGGTATTGCCGATTTAAAATCTATAAATTTAAAAGCAACTGATTGTGTAGTTGGAATTGCGGCCAGTGGTCGCACGCCTTATGTGCTTGGCGCACTTGATTACGCAAACTCTGTTGGTGCACTAACTATTGCAATTACCTGCAACCCAAATTCTGAAGCGGGCAAGCGAAGTGCTCATGCCCTCGATGTTGACTCTGGCCCTGAGTTATTAGCTGGATCTACTCGATTGAAATCTGGTACTGCGCAAAAGTTAGTTCTTAACATGATTTCAACCGTAACCATGGTTCGTCTGGGTAAGACATTTGGAAATTTAATGGTTGACCT
>CAZUWN010000193.1:0-1595 GCA_964624105.1 uncultured Candidatus Planktophila sp.
CGATCTAAGTCGCGAGCAAACCAAGGATGTAAACCTAGCCAAGCCGGCAAATCACATTCTCCTGGTTCGTATTCAAGTGACCAGCGAATTGCATCATCTAATACTTCAATTGTTTGTTCTAGCGTTGCGCCGCCATATGGCGCAGGTAAATGCAATAACGAACGTCCTGGCCCGATTTCTTGCCAAGATGAAGTAAAGCCATAACCATGTAGCGCATTCGGTGGATCAAAGATTTGCGGCAATTGGTGCTCTTGACCATTGGCGCCAGTAATTAAGCCATCGCGCACGCGGCCCGCCCACGGCCCCATGCCATACCAGCCGTAATTTACGGGGGTGCCACGAAAGGGCAGCGTGAACTGCATATCTCGCCAAATCAGCGAGGCAATACGTGCGCCTTGATCTAAATCAATATTTATTTGAAATTCAGCATCATCAATAAATTGCATTTTAGTTCCGCTCAAGTGCTTCAGTTAGTTCGAATGCGCGAGGTGGTTGAGCTCCAGCACGAGAACAGGTAATCGCTGCTGCAACTGCCGCGCGATGTAAAACTTCACGTAATTTCGAACCAGTTAAGTTCAAGATACCAATCTGGGTTACAGCTTCAACAATTATCGCACCCACCGTGTCGCCAGCGCCAACAGTATCTACAACTGCAACTTTTATGCCTGGAACTTCAACTATGCCGTCGGTGGTGACACCAACTAAGCCGTTTGCGCCTCGGGTTATCACAACTAACTGCACACCTTTTTCAATACAGATTTTGGCAATTCCAATGGAATCTTCATTTGGATACAGCGCAGCAATATCATCTTCGCTGAATTTTACTACGCTGCTGATCTTGATCCATTTCTCAACTTCATCACGATACTTAATTAGATCAGGCATCACACTTGGTCTGATATTTGGATCAAAGACTATTGGGGCAAATTCACTTACTTGAACTGCCCAGTCATAAAGCACAGAGGCACCTGGCTCGATGATCGTAACTAGCGTCCCGATCTGTAAAACTTCTGGCTTATATTTTTCCGGATCAGGCAGCCAAGATTTATCAAATGCAAAAGTCGCAGTATTGTTAATTAAAAATTCATAACTCGCAGACCCATCGTGACTTAAGGAAACAGTTGCTGTACAGGTTGGCAATTCACTTGTTAGCGCTAAATCTAAGCCAACACCATCTCGGATTAATTCTGCACGTGCTGATTTTCCATAAGCATCGGTTGAAATTCCATCAATGAATTGAACTTCATGGCCCAAGCGGGAAAGTGCTTTGGCAGTATTTGCTGGCCCACCACCAACAATTGCAATACGTTCAGAGTCGCCTGGTAATAGGTCAATTAAGACCTCACCACAAACCCAAATGCTCACTGCTGTTCACCTTTTCGCGCTAAGAATTCGGCAATTACTTCAACTCCAAGCAAATGATCTTGAACTTGAGGCAAGCCACTTATAAGTAATACTCCGGCTAATCCTAATCCGTTCACATTAAGTGGCAATCCGCCACCATGTATTGCATGCAATTCCTCGGATAAATTGTTCTTTAAATACCAATCAAAATCATTTTCTTCCGCAAATACTCGCTCACGCATTGTTGAGTT
>CAZUWN010000194.1:0-1590 GCA_964624105.1 uncultured Candidatus Planktophila sp.
ATTTCAGTAAAGTCGAAGTGGTCGGAATCTTTTCTCATTTTGCTCGCGCAGATGAGGTCAGTGAAAAACAGAACCAAGATCAACTAGCTAATTTTGAGAAAGCAGTTGCTGACCTAGCGGCGGTTGGCGTGGTTCCGCAGCTAAAGCATTTAGCAAATTCGGCGGCAACGATGACAAATCAGAGCGCAGCCTTTGATTTAGTTCGCACTGGAATTGCGATGTATGGTCTAACGCCAGATCTGGAGCATCTCGGAACTAGTACGTCACTTGGTTTGGCAGCTGCCATGGAAGTTCGCGCAAAATTGCATTTAGTTAAGAAAGTCCCAGCAAATTCTCCAGTTGGCTATGGCGCAACTGAATTCACATCGCGCGATACGGTTTTAGGTGTGGTCGCCATGGGATATGCCGATGGAATTCCGCGGGTAGCAAAAGCTGCTGGAATATTTTTCGATGGAAAGCGCTCACCAATAATCGGTCGTGTTTCCATGGATCAATTTGTTGTTGATCTGGGCCCAGAAACCAGAGCAAAAGCTGGTGACTATGTAGTTATCTTCAATAATGGCGCGGCCGGTGAATTCACAGCCGAAGATTGGGGCCTAGCAAGCAGCAGTATTAACTATGAAATGACCACGAGAATTGGGCCGCGAGTACCTAGAATCTACCCTCATGAGTGATCAAACTGACCTAATCTCAATTGCTGGTCTGACCGTTAAGTTCGGTGGATTAACAGCACTTGATGATGTTTATTTAAAAGTCGCTCCTAATTCAGTAGTTGGTTTAATTGGGCCAAATGGCGCGGGTAAGACCACAATTTTTAATGCTATTTCTGGATTAGTAGAACCAGATAGTGGCTCAATTTCGTTTGAAGGTAAAAAACTAGATTGGCCAAAACCACAAGAACTAGCAAAATTGGGAATTTCGCGCACTTTACAAGGCGTTGGTTTATTTAGTGGCTTAAGTGTTTTAGAAAATGTCATGATGGGCGCCGATTCACATAACAAATCTAATTTCATTCGTGACATTTTAGGATTATCACCCAAATTTGAAAAGCAACTAGAAGATCGTGCTCACGAAGCGCTAGCTTGGGCAGGCGCTGCACACACCGCGTTCCTTGAGCCAACCGAACTTACTTATCCAGATTCCAAGCGCGTAGCAATTGCTCGTGCTTTGGTAATGAAACCAAAGTTACTTTTACTCGATGAACCAGCTGCTGGTCTTGGCCAAGACGAGATTGATCAATTAGCGCTATTAATCAAGCAATTGAAACGCCAATGCGCAATTTTAATTGTTGAGCACCATGTTGATTTCGTAAGTGCGATCTCGGATGATGTTTATGTTCTTAACTTCGGCAAAGTTATTGCTAGCGGTGATTTCAATACCGTAAAGCGCGATCCTGCTGTTGTTGCGGCTTACTTAGGCACAAATGTTGATGGGCAAGAAATCGGTGGATCTCATGCTTAAGGTTGAAAATTTAGTTACCGAGTACGGAGCGGTTCGCGCCATTGACGGGGTTTCATTTACCGCTGCCGAAGGAAAGATAACTACTGTGATCGGCGCTAATGGCGCTGGCAAGAGCACGCTGCTGCGCAC
>CAZUWN010000195.1:0-1573 GCA_964624105.1 uncultured Candidatus Planktophila sp.
TAGATGAGCCTTCTTCAAACTTAGATCCAGCTAGCCGCCGCGAATTAGCCGATATTTTGCGCTCACTTGATATCACGATGGTCATGGTTACGCACGATCTGCCTTATGCATATGAATTGTGTGAGAGAGCAGTAATTCTTTCCGGCGGCATCATCGTTGCCGATGGAAAAACTTCTGAAATTCTAAAAAATGATGAGTTGTTAAAAGCTAATCGCCTTGAACTACCCGTTGGCTTTTCAGTTTAATTCGTCCTTGTGCAATTGCAGCACTGATCAGTACAACTAATCCGCCGACTGGTTCATTCCAGGTAATTTTCTCACCTAAGAAAATTATGCCTACGATCACGGCCACTACTGGCGTCACGAATGTAACTGAAGATGCAATCGCACTTCCGGCAGCTGACATGATTTTGAAATTCCAAATATAAGCAAAACCACTTCCAAAAATTCCCAGACCTAGCATTGCAAGAACAGGTCCTAGTTCGTAATTATTTTCAGCGATGCCATCGAATAAATAAAATGGCAATAGCGTGATGGTTGCAGCAACTAATTGAGTAGCGGCCATTACCTCTGGCTTTAGCTTTAGCGGCAAAACATTTTTGCGTGAATATGGAAATGAAACTCCGTAACAAGCTACTGCCAATAACAGCGCACCAATTGCCCACCAAGGATTAGTACCTAAACCATTCCAAGCGCCTAAGACAATTAACACTCCAATAAAACCAAGACTTAAGCCAATCACTTGATGGCTAGGTAACTTTTCCTCACGAAATACGATCATGATTGCAAGCAGCGTCATCAAAGGCGTAACAGCATTAATAATTCCAGCCAGAATTGAAGTTACTTCGGTTTCAGCAACTGCGAATAAAATTCCGGGAATCACATTGAGCAAAAGTGAAACGACCCATAAATGCCACCAAGTTGATCGTTCTCGGGGCAACCGCAAACCCATTACTTTGAGCGCAATTAATAAAGTAATCGCACCTAACGCGCAGCGGCCAAAGGCCACCCCAAATGGGGTCAAGAACTCCAGCCCCAACTTAATAAATATGAATGAACAGCCCCACACAATTCCGAGTGCTATATAAAGAGGCACCCACGATTTAGTTTTCGCTGAACTCATTACGAAAGGCTACCGATTGCCGCGTAAATCAAGTGGTAAGTAAAGTTAATAATCCAAGGTAGAATTAGGCATTGCTTCGACCGAAGCAAAGTACTTCCCCCACACAAGTGCAAAATTGCACTTTCTTGCGAGTCTTATCTCCACCCTGACCAATTTGAGTCAAACCAAGACGCGCTTGTTTACGTCTTGATTGGTGTTGATTTTCTATGGCTCTACAACCACGTACCCCTGCCCCAGGCAAAGCTCGACGAGCGGCCGCAGCTAAAGCTGGCAAGCCAGCAAATAAAACGACTGCGAAAACAGAATCTGCCTCACGTCGTTACGCTGATATTGATCCACGTTCTGTATCTAAGAAAGAAGCTCGCAACCTAGAGCGTTCGAAGTTACGTGCCAAGCGTTATGCCGAATCAAAAGTTTCTAAGCCACGTGCTGAAAAGCCAGTTGATGGAAA